>CAJVYK010000126.1 GCA_913009865.1 uncultured bacterium | reverse complement strand
ATACGCCCTGAATAAATTAGGGTTAGACGTTAACGACTTAATAGACAAAGACCCTGCATTAGTGTTTGAGCAGTTTTCTAAAGAAATTGCAAAACTGCCCTCCGCGGCAGATACGGCCTCGGTTGCATATTATCTGATGGGCCGCCGTGGCATGGAATTGTTGAATTTGATGGAGCGGCTGGAAAAAGATGGCTTGGCCGCGGTAAGGGCAGAAGCTGAAAAACTCGGCATTACTTTCAGCCGCCTCGATGCGGCAAAGGTTGAAGCCGCCAATGATGCAATGACGCGTTTGAATGCAGTTTTGACCGGTGTGTCAAGAACACTTGCTATAGAATTAGCGCCTGTGCTGGAAGCTGCGATAGATGAATTTGTTGAAATGGGGACAGCGGGCGAGGGTATGGGGGATAAAGTTGTAAATGCCTTTGAAGCAATGACTAAAAGTGTATTGTATTTTTCTGATAGTTTATTTGCGGCAAAAGAACTCAGTAAGGGTGCGGCCGCTTGGTGGCAAAGACTGACACCTGTTGGGGTTTTATATAATAAATTGCAGGGAGGGGGAAACCCAGTAAATAAGTGGTTGACAGATTTAGCAGACAAAAAAACATCAACTGAAAAAGCGGACGAATTTTTTGCTCGTCTGAGGGAAAAAGCGGAACAACTGAGGGCGGAACTTGCCGCGAAGGCGGCGGCCGGAGGGTCTGGTTCTGAACCGGCTGCGGGGGCTGTAAAAGTATTGGATATGATTGAAAAAACTAACAAAAAGTTAAAAGAACAGGTCGAATTGTATGGTCTAACCGCAAGAGCAGCGGACATTGCCAGATTAAAGAAACTTGGCAAAGGATTTGAGGGCAAGGAGTTGGAATTTTTCAATCTAATGCTGGCTGATATTGAGAAAAATATGGCCAAACTTGGAGAACTGGACGTCTTTGCAAAGCTTAAACAAAGTGCTAAAGAGCTTGTCGAATCACTGAAAACGCCTGTTGAGAAGTTTAAGGATATTCGCGAAGAGTATAAAAAAATGCTCGATGCAGGCCTGATTACCACCAAACAATTCGAACAGGCCCTCCAGAATGCTCTATCAGAAATAACCCCCAAAAACATTCCGAAGCAATCCCAAACTGGTGGTTTTTCGTCAGCAGGTTTTTTAACAATGGCGCCGGGGTCAAGAGTTAATTACGACCAGCAGACAGCTAACAATACAAGGGCAACGGCCAATTTACACAAGCAGGAATTGCAGGAACTGAAAAAAATCAGCGGAAAGCTTGGATCAAACCCAGAGAGAGACAATCAAACAGAACTGAAGGTAACAGCGTTTTCATAGGTGTAGGAGTGACCATAAAAAAGAATGCACAGCTTGTTTTTGCAGATGCAATGCTCGATATTCTCTTTTACACGAAGACTGTGAATGAGCAGCTCGTCGTAGAACTGCGACAGCTTAAAGGGCCGAATACAGAAGACATGATAATCGCAACCAACGAAATGATAGAGGAGAATAAGCGGATGATTGAGTCCTTTAAACGATTAAGACAGGAAGCCACTACTTTTTTTTGACTCCACCCAGGATAAATGAACCCCAGGCCCAAAATATTTTAGTATTGTCGGGAAAAAAGATTACAAGGCAAGAATCACCGAAATGTCAGGAAACCAGTTGAAGCTACTCTTAAAATCGTTTTCGCAAAGGCCGATCGCCTACCAGCGAATTTATGCACAAATTACCAATAGTGTAACCGCTGGACTATTGCTGTCGCAGATTTGCTACTGGTGGTTCACGATGGAAGAACAGCCTTTTTACAAAACCGATAGTGACTTTGCCGAGGAACTTTGTTTGGGCAAAAAAGAGCTGCGAAACGCGAAAGCCAAGTTAAAAAAGCTGGGAATTATAAAGACTTTTTGTAAAGATTGGCCAGCTAAAACTTACTATTTGCTTGATGAATCCATACTATTGGCCAAAATCTCCAGTTTGCCCAAAAGGGCCAAACTTAATTGTCCGAAAAGGCCAAACTTGATTGTCCGAAAAAGCCAAACTATATTGGCCGAAAAGGACAAACTATATAACAGAGATAACACACAGACTACAACAGAGATAAAGAATTTCTCCCAAAAGGGTTTATCTTCAAGAAGGCCTGACCAAGAGCAAGAGAGAGCATACAGACTGTTGCTGCGATACGGGGTTGACCGGAAAGTAGCAACAGCAATCGTATTTGAGCAACTTACCCCACCAGAATCGATAGAAGAGGCAGTGAAGAATGGTTTGGTAAAGGAAAAATACGAAAAAGGATTCATCCTGAAGCCAGGGTACATTGTGGAGGCCCTAAACACAGCGAGACGAGAAAGCAAAGTGATAGGTCCTACAAAAAAATCAAAAGCATTGAAACGAGTATTATCAGAGAAACAGAAAAATCGAGGGTCGCCACCGATTAGCCAAACAGAATTTGAGAAACGGAAAAAAAAGCAGCTCGCTGCTATAGCGGCCAATTGAAAAGTCAAATTGTAATATTTTTTAACGAGTAAAGGAGAAAATAATGTTACCCAAAATGACAGAATTGAATGTTGAAAGTCTTGTTGACGGAATGTTGCTTAGAGGTAATTTGAAAGAGATAATCCTCCGCGATAAGCAAAACGGCGAGCAGAGGGTGGCCAAGGCCAGCCAGACTCAGGACATGTCGCTTTTTGATATTTGTCGTTATGCCATAACGCTGGAGGGACAAGCTTTGCCTGCAGGTCGTGAAGATACTATACGTGTAGCGTTTTCAACGAGTTCACTTTCTACTATTCTCGGCGCTGTCGCTAATAAGAGCCTCTTAAAAGGCTATAGCGATGTGCCACAGACATGGCAAAAATGGTGTAATATCGGCTCAGCATCCGATTTCAAAACTATTACACGGGCTCGTCTGATTGATGCCGGGGGACTTGAAGAGGTCGGGTCCGGCGGTGAGGTCAGACACGGCGGGGCTGAGGAAGAATACGAGCAGTACAATATCGCAACGTATGCCAAGACCTTCTCAGTTACCCGTCAGCAGATTATTAACGATGACCTTGGGGCACTGACACAGCAGTCTCGGAATATGGGCATAAGGGCTAACCAAAAGGTGGCCGACTTGGTATACATAAGCCTTTTGGCAAATGGTAATATGCAGGATGGTATCGCACTGTTCCACGCTGATCACAGTAACCTCAATACATCGGCGGACCTTAACGCTGCGAACCTGCGGGCTGCGGTGACGGCTTTCTATAAACAGACCGACAAGGACGGAAAGCCTATCGGAATCGCACCTAAGTATTTGGTTGTGCCGCCGGAACTGATGCTGACTGCAATGGAGCTCACCAAGTCGGGTTTGATCATCATTACCGGCTCGACCGATACCGAACGTGGGGCACATAACGCACTGGCAGACCTGATGCTCGAAGTGGTAAGCGATCCGAGATTATCGAACAGTACCTATACCGGCTATTCGACTACGACTTGGTATCTGATGGCCGACCCGATGGTGACAGATACACTCGAGGTCGCGTTCCTGAACGGAAAACAGACACCGACAATCGAGCAGTTCAACGCCGGCCCGGACAGGATGGGGCTTGTCGGCAGAGTTTATCATGATGCAGGCGTTAAGCCGCTTGACCACAGAACTATGCAGAAAAATACCGCATAAGCTGGTAAAATGGGACAGTAGAGGCTGAAAAACGTTATTTTTGTTTCTGTTCAACATCTCCGGTTTGCCGGGAAGGATTTGGTTATTTACCTTTCCGGTAAGCTTGGAGGTGCGGGGGAAAAAATAAAAAAATGCTTGATGCTTGGTGGTGGTAAGGTATAATTTTGGGATGAAATCCATCGAATCAAATCTGTTTGTCAATTCGAAGAATTTGGCCGAGGCATGTATTTCCGCGAGGGATGCAGTGGTTCGATGGACCATCATTAAACCTCGGCCACCTTTTTATGAAGGGAACATATTATGGAATCCATTGAAGCCCATAGACCTACAAAACTGAAAACCCCGACAAAGAAGCGAAAAGCAACAAAACAACATAAAGCTGACATCTTCGGGTCAAATCCAACAGAACCCCTTAAGGCCGCTGAGCAAATCAGAACATGGTTTGCCAAACGTAGTTATGTAGAAAAACTAATGGTCGTAATCATGGGCGAGATGAGCCTGGCTGATTATGGAATTGACTGGTTGCACCGGGAGATATATGACCAGTACGAACAGGAAATTCTGACGGCTGCTGAATCTGGGGAAAACCCAGAACCTTTCATGACTGGTGTTGCGATTACATTGCTAATGAGGAAGTCATAAGGTTACGCCACAGCTTTGCTTGGAGACATGAAAAGAAGCAATGTGTACCCGCGACGGCGGTTGGGAATTAACCCTGACGGCTTATAAACCGTAGTATCGGAGACCGCCGTCGTGGCTTTATTGAATCTTTTTGAAGGGAGAATGTAATCATGACAACAAAATCGAATCAACCACCACGGGACGTTGTCCGGATACCACTGCCGGTATTTGACTATGCCCGAGAGGGGGAGGAAGCCAAGTATCGTATTAAACTGTTATGTTGGAAAGAGGGTTCACCCGAGCCTTTCCCAAAAACATTTGAGTCAATCACCGCAAATGGTTTTCTCGGCGAGCTACTCAGTGGCACCGTGTTTAGTGACCCACCGTTTATAACCCGAAGAATCATTGTCGGTGTGGAGAAAATAGACTGAATGCCAAAGCGGAAAAAAAACAGAGGACCTCTGGCACCAAACAAGTATCTAAGCGAGGACCAGGTGAAGCGATTAAAGCAATACGTTAAAGCTCAAGCAGATCTGGCAAGGGACCGCTACAGCCGCAGGACTGTAATTAATGAAGCTATTGTGGATGTCTTACTTAATTCTGGGTTGCGGGCTGCAGAGTTATGTCAATTAGAAATGCGAGACTTGCCGCACAGTCACGGCAAATTGGTTATCAATGTAAGAGCCGGCAAGGGTTGTGTGCAACGGTCGGTAGAAGTATCATCGGCGTTGGCAAACCGTATTAGGCTTTTTGTGAAGCGTTATCGCAAAGGTGCCAAGCCGAAAAGCTCGTTGTTCGTAAATGAACGCTGTGGTCAGCTTAGCTACCGTTCGTTATATTCTAAGCTGCGAATTATTGGCAGGGCTGCGGGTATTGGTCATTTGCATCCGCACATGCTAAGACATACTTACGGAACGGCGTTCTTTAACAAGAGCAAGAATTTGCTTATGCTTCAGGACCAGTTGGGACACGCGGATCCTGTCACTACTGCTATTTATGCGAAGACGAATAGTTCGGAAAGACGGAGAACGGCAGAGAATTTTGACCTGTAAAACGGACAAATTATCATAGTCTTAGAGTAAACACACAAGTGTAGTATAAAGTGTTGATACTGAAAGGTTTATGGAGAGGCGTTTTTAGGTGGATGAGATCGGAAGAGCACACGTCTGAACTCCAGTCACATTCCTTTATCTCGTATGCCGTCTTCTGCTTGAAAAAAAAAAAAAACAA
>CAJVYK010000125.1 GCA_913009865.1 uncultured bacterium | reverse complement strand
GACGACCATATAGGGTATTTCGGTTATTACGATTTTTGCCTTACCCTTTTTGGTTGTTTCGATTTTTGTTTTGCCCCGGACTTTCAAATGGCCCTTACCGGTGGTGTAAGCGTCCAGAATTCCCTTTTTGCCGCAGATGATTCCGCCTGTTGGGAAGTCCGGGCCGGGCAGGCATTTGATAATATCCTTGAATCCGCAGTCTGGGTCCTCAATGACCAGCAGCAGGGCGTCACAGACCTCGGTGATATTGTGCGGCGGAATATTGGTAGCCATTCCGACGGCAATTCCGGTAGAGCCGTTGACCAGCAGACTTGGAAACTTCGAGGGCAGTACCGTCGGCTCGGTGCGGGTTTCGTCGTAGTTCGGTATGAAATCGACACTGTCTAACTTGAGGTCTTCGAGCATTTCCATAGCCGGCGCAGCGAGCCTGGCTTCGGTGTATCTCATAGCGGCGGGCGGGTCGGAATCAATACTGCCGAAGTTACCCTGCGGGTCAATCAGCAGGTATCGCATATTCCATTCCTGGCCCAGGCGCACCAGCGTCCCGTAAGTTGCCTGGTCGCCGTGTGGATGGTAGTTGCCGCCGGTATCGCCGACAATTTTAGCGCACTTGCGGTGCCTGCTTCGAGGGCCGAGATTCAAGTCGTTCATCGCAACCAGTATCCGCCTTTGCGAAGGTTTCAGCCCGTCGCGGACGTCCGGCAGGGCACGGGAAACAATGACACTCATCGCATAGTTAAGGTATGAATTTTTGAGTTCGTCAAGAATGCGTATATCCTCGACAACTCCGATGTTTTGGCCGGACGTCTGTTGGAACCCCGCTCCGCGGGAACCCTGCTCCGTCTCTTTCGGGGAATCTTCTTGTGGCTTACTAATTTCTTTCATATTTCGGTTCTCGTTACTCGTATCTCGTTTAGCGTATACGCTGCCCACTGTACGCTGTTTTTAACTTACCTGCAACCGGCCAAAAAGTCAAGAACAGGATTGGAAAGCAAAAGCAAAAAAGGCCGTAAGTTCCGGTTGCAATCGGAGCTCACAGCCCTTTGGTTTGTCAAAAGATATACTGGTTATGCCCTGCGTTTTCTCAATAATGCCAGACCGCCAAGGCCAAGCATCGCAATCGTCGCCGGCTCTGGAACCATATAAGCATACTCCAAAGCGGCTGCATCAGCCGTCTGCAAGGCAACATCCTCATCGCGGTATCCGCTGTAGCCATACATAGTACGGTCCGTATCTGCTGGATCGTAAAGGTCGTCTAATGAGAAAGCGTGCCCCAACTCGTGCAGGGCGATATGCTCAACAGATTCTTCTTCGCCGCCGGAGTCATCCGTATCTGTGTACCACGTAAAGTTTTCCCCGTTGAAAAAGATGTCGCTTTCTACCTGCACTAAAGTATCTTTGTAATACCACGTTACCGTAGCCGCGATTGTATTTGGGCCAAAGCCGAAACCTCCAATTGAATCCCAGCCGCTCTCGATCCAGGCAAGTTCATTATCACCATTAAGCGATCCCCAGTCGCCGTCAAAACTGCCCAGTGAAGAGGTGATTGAAGCGTTTGGCACAGCTTCCCAGGTGTCCACAGCTCTCGAAACGGCCCCCCAGTCACTACCGTCGGCGATGTCAGCAGAACCGTAAACTGCCTCAAATTCAATTGGAAAACGGTTATCATATAACCAGTACCAACGATAGGCAGCAGCCGACTCTTCTGGGGCCGATCCTATAGCCGTAATATCTATTACTATCTGCTCATCTGTGATCTGCCCTGGTACATATACAGGTACAGCCAGACTTGAACTGGCAATCAGAGACCCCATTAGAACAAATGAAACAGATATTAATTTTGTCATACTCATTTTCTCCTCTTTCCCAAATATTTGTAAAAGTACTCTAAACAATGGATACCTTTACTTAATTTTGTACTCTATTATTTTCCACTTCCTTTCCAGACTTGGCTTTAGACTCGGCTTTAAACTCGACGTACTAAAAAAAACAGCGGAAAGGGCTTTCTCTATCGTAGGGTCTAACTCGCAAAGGAACAATTTCACAGATATGTGATCCGTATAACAGCCGTCAGGGCCAACACTTACGCCCAGCCCAAGCTTCAGCTCTTCTCATCTTCTTCCATTACGACAATACTTCTTAAGCCCTATAATAATACTATCGCAACCATTTATTATAATAAGTTCGCATCTATTTGCCAAGTAAATTATAGGACGTTTTCGCTTTTTTCATAACAAAGATAGAGACTCGGCGTTTTTGGCTTGGAAAGGCGGTTTCTGTGGACTATCCGGGTCAGGCAAATTGTAAAATGCTTACGGGTTTTTACTTGCGCCGCCGTAGATAAATCGCATCTGACCGACATTGGGGATAACGGCAAATCTGGATTTGGCAAACGGCTTGAAACCACTGGGCCAATAAACGAACAAAGCCTTGCCTACAAGGTATTCACGCGGGACAATGCCCTGGCGGTAGAACAGCCCGTTATTTCCCTTACCCTGTTTGCTCCACCACCTGCAGTCTTCACTGTTGGGGCTATTGTCACCCAGTACGAAAAACTCGTCTTCTCCGAGGGTAAAAGGGTTGCCTTCTATTGCTCTGCCGGATTTGGTACCGTTGGCGAATTTAGCTGCGGTGTAGTGAATGTCCCTGAAAATCGCCACGTGTGAAAGGGTTAATTTGCCGGAGCCGAAAATTTTAACTTGCGGCTCAATATCTGTTTTTCTGGGGCCGGCGTCTTCGGGAGAGCGTCCTAAATCGTAGATTAGCTTTTCAGCGCCGAATTGAAAAATCAATTGATGGTCAACATTGGTAAATTTAACCAGAGCAGGTTTGTTTATGGTCGGCGGCTTGATTGCTTTACGAGCCAATTCTATGGTTTCTTTGTTTTTCACAGCTTCGATGACCATATCACCGGCCGAATCGACCCAGGCATTATATGCGGTTTGATATTTGCTCAAGCTGGCACCGATACGGCCATGTAGGCCAGTCGGGTTAGCATAGAAACGCACCTTCAGGTCGCTGCAATACGGCATATAATCGTATCCTTTAACATCGTCGTAGGCGTAGGTGGCTCTGAGTTCGTTGCCGATTGAGGTGTCATAAATCAACGTGTTTGTCTGGCCAGCGGGATTGTCCAGGCCGAATTTGGTGGGATTAGTTTTGTCAACTTTCCATTTTGAGTTTGCGACGTTTTTGAATGGCTGCTGCCAGAGGTGTCCGTTAAACGAGCCTTCTCGTGATCCTTCTTGTGGTCGAACGGGCTGGTAGTCGTTATCATATACGGGCATCCACATCTCATTTTGGACTTTAGCCGGTTTTCTGCTGATTTGCCCGTTAACGTAGATGTCACCATCGATTATTTCGAGAGTTTCTCCCGGTCGGCCGACCAGTCGTTTGATGTAATTTATCGATGGCTCGAGTGGGTTTTTGAACACTATTACATCCCATTGTTGCGGTTCGAAAAACTGATAAATGCACTTCAGGACAAGTATTCGGTCGCCGTTTGCTATCGGCATTGCTTTGTCGGTCGGCGGGTAATAGCCGCAACTTGGACAGCGAGTGCGAGGTGGTCTGACGTTGCCGCGAGGGATGGTATCCTGGGGCAATCTATATTGTTCCGGAATAAAGCCGTAATTGTATTTGTATCCGCACTGGGTGCATCGCAGACGAAAGTGGGCGCCCATAAGGGTATCGGCCATACTGCCGGTAGGAATGCGGTATGCTTCCATTACAAATGCCCGGAAGACGAAGGCTAATATAAAAGCGGTTATCAGCCATTCGAAGGTGTTTGCAATTTCAGCGGCCCTGTTTTTTCGCGGGGCCTTTTTGGTTCTGGTTTTTTCGATTTTGACTTTAGACATCATAAAAAACTTAATTATGCCGACAAATTCTTAGCTGGTCAACAAACAATTGGTCTCTTTCCTTAAAAAACTGGTAATTTTGGTAAAGATATCGCTTCGGGCGGGCTTTTCAGGCCGGATTTATTTTTTGGAAGCAGAAAAATTTTTATTAAAAATTGCTTGCGGCATAGAAGTCTTTGTTGTATAGTAACTTGCGATACTTGGGCGTTTCTGTTTTGTTGTGGTTTGTTTTGCGATAAATTGAAGAATCAGGTTTCACAATTAGTCTTTCTTGAAACGAGGTAGCCTATGTCAACAGTCACGAAGAAAGAGCTTATCGATCAGATTGCAGAACGTACACAGGCAAAAAGAGTTTTGGTCAAGCGGATAATTCAGACGTTTCTTGACGAGATAACAGCGGAATTGTGTAAGAATAATCGTTTGGAATTTCGTGACTTTGGTGTCTTCGAAACCAGAACAAGAGCGGCCAGAGTTGCCCAGAATCCTAAAACTCTTGAGCGTGTTGAGGTCCCTGCGAAGCGAACGGTTAAGTTTAAGATGGGCCGGTTGATGAGAGAGAATCTTTGTGATCCTGCTGCCAAATCGGCTGAAGCGAAATAATTGATTTGAATAAGCCGCTTGAATACAGAGTCATTTTGTTATAGGCTCTACGAAACTGCGGCCCACAACAACAGATGGCTGGTTTTTCAGCTGTAACTGTGTGTGGCGTGCAGAGAGTAGTTTGTTTTGACAAAGTTGTTCAAAAGGAGCGTTTTATGTCAGAAGGAACAGTTAAGTGGTTCAACCCAAGGAAGGGTTATGGATTTATCGCCACCGACGACGGCCGCGATATTTTCGTCCACTACGCCAGTATTTCAGGCGATGGGTACAAGACTCTTGCTGAGGGCGATCCGGTTAGTTTCGATATCGTTGAGGGCGAAAAGGGCTTAAGGGCTGAAAACGTAGTTCCTCAATCAGCCTCGAAAAGCGAAGCAGCCCCCAAAAGCGAAGCAGCCTCGGAAGACGAAGCAGTCTCGGAAGACGAAGCAGTCTCGGAAGACGAAGCATCCTCAGAAGACGAAGCAGTCTCAGAGAGCGAAGCAGCCCCGGAAAGCAAATAAAGTTCGTAAAGTTACTTTTTTGTTTTGGGCCGGAGAGGTGGGGTGCAAATGAGCACTGTCCCTCTCATTTCCTGGTTGCCTATACCTGATTAAGTGTGCAGGAAACGGCGGCAGTTCTGGCTGTGCTCGGTTATATTGTATTAGCCGTACCGCAGGGTTGCTGTTTGGTTCCGATGGGCTCTGGGGGTATGGTACGATATTCTTCGGGTGTCATTTAAGCGTTTTTGTCCCATAAGTTTATGCTTTTTACTTGCAACTTATGGGACTTTTTGCTATTTGGATAAGCAGGTTTTAAGTGGGTTAACATCTGATTTAGTGATTTGGTAATTATGATTGCTGCCGAGTTTAAATCCGGGCTGGACTGTAATGTGCTCGTGCTGAACAGGCATTATATGGCTATCCGCATAGTGGGTGCCAGGCGGGCATTTTCTTTGCTGTTTCGTCAGCTTGCCGAGGTGGTTTCTTTTGAGCAGGGTGCGTATTCGGCTTATGATTTTCAGAGCTGGTGTGAGGTAAGCGAATTGCGCCGTCATTTTGAGCCGGAT
>CAJVYK010000124.1 GCA_913009865.1 uncultured bacterium | reverse complement strand
GTTTCGGCACAACACGAATCAGAAACCACAGCAGCGACAATAACCCAGCGATGGGAAACACCCAGAACAACCAGCGATGTTTCCTGTTGCCTCCGAGATGCTTACCTGTCTTCGGACAAACTGACGGAACGCTTTTTCCTCCTGAGGATACCATTTCCGCACCTCCGTAACTCACCGGCCGTATACTCCGGATAACCACCTACACGGCAAATTGCCAGCGTAAGTTAACATAAGCATACCAGAATCCTGGTGAAATGTCAATGCTATTCCCCACAATTTTGCCGCATACGCACTATTCACTATCAACAATTGCTTTTGCTATATCATTGATTGCCGCACGCGTGCGCCCCTTGGCGTTGTTAGCCAAAATGGAAAATATATAATCGCCCCCCCTACTGCTGCATACCCCTGAAAACGACTTGACGCTATCGATATATCCGGTTTTGCCAAAGATTTTACTCTTGTATTTTTTTTCTTTGAAATACTTTCCGATTGTCCCGTCTATCCCCCCTACCGCGAGCGACGCTTTATAGAGCACCCAATCTTTACTTTCGTAAACATCGAATAATACCTTTGTTATAACATTCGCACTAAGTTTATTCTTACTGCTCAATCCGCTGCCGTCATCGATATAAAATTCATCTTTCTCGATACCAAGCCCCAGCAGATACTCCGAAATTGCTTTCCTGCCTGCTGCCCAACCACCGTTTTTTTTATCCGCATTGGTATATGCAGCTATGGTTTTAAGCAGTGCTTCTGCTGCCAGTCCGAAGCTGTCCTTATTACACCGTGCCAGGCAGTCCGCTATCGGCGTACTGTATTCGGCAAGTATCCTGACGTTGCAATCCTGGGGCGTCGCTTTTTCTATGAGTTGGCCTTCTGTATTTATCCCCGCCCTGGCCAGATTTTCAGCTAATAAAAACCCGAAAAACGCAGCTGGCCTCTCAATCGCAACGTCAAACGGCCCTACCTGCTTTTTACATTTGCCGCGAACGACAATTTTATTGGGCTTCTGGCTTCGGTAGGCCCCTGCGGCGCTTTTGCCTTTTTGTATCGGCCTGACCTTGTTAATAATCTCCACATAATCCGTTTTCGGCTCGATAAAAACATTCACTTTTCCGCCTGCAGTTTTAGTAGTAATATCTATACAGTTGCGATTATAATTCAAACCGCTCACTTCGCAGGCATACCAGCGGTTCAGTTCTTTCTTTGGCCAGTTCGGATGGACCCTCTCATCGTCGAATATACTGCTATCGACAATAATATCCCTGATGGTCTTTATGCCATTTTGCTTTAATTTCGCTGCTATATCTTCGAATATCCAGCCTGCGTCCCTGCCGTATTTAGCATCGGTAACTTTATCACCTAATAACGGGTCGCCGCTTCCTTTCACTATCAGCGTATCACCGCAAAGCCCGACTTCTGTTTTATATTCGTAATCCGGGCCTAAATATTTCAGTGCCGCTGCGGTAGTGATTATTTTCATATTCGAGGCCGGCACCAATGCTTTATTTGCGTTATGGCTATATACCGTTTTGCCGGAATTCGCTTTTATGATATGGATGGAGAACTGAACCTTTTTCTGGGACGATTGGCTGATGATACCATCAATTCGTTTTGCCAGACCCGCCGAGGCGGCGCTGACAAGCCAGATACCAAATACCACCGTGAGCAATAATTGTTTTATTTTAGTTTTCATTTCGCAGCAAGTTATTACCATAAATACCTGGATAGTTCAAGCGGAACGACAAGGAATTGACCCCACGTGAAACGTAGGGCTAAATGATAAGGAATAACCTGTTTACTAAATAGTAGTGAGGATATACTATATAAGGGTGAATCAAGAAGACTATCGCAAATTGATTTCAGGGCAAAATAGCAGCTTGAGTGCATCGCTCTTGCGTTCTTTCTTAGGGGCTGCTGCGGGAGGTTACTCAGCAATTATCCGGCTGAGGAATTTTTTATATTCCAAAAAATGGCTGAAAACACATCTGGCCAATGCGATAGTTTTCAGCGTCGGTAACATAACAGCAGGCGGGACAGGCAAAACGCCACTCGTAATATGGCTGTGCAACAAAATAACTCAAAACTATGGATGTGCGATACTTACCCGTGGCTACAAGGCGCAAAACTATGGAGATGAGCCGGCAATCCTGGCTGATAGCTGCCCGGACGCAAAAGTGATTGTAAATCCGGACCGTGTTGCAGCCGCCGCTGAAGCGGTAAACAGATTCGGTGCAAAGGTGCTGATTATGGACGATGGGTTTCAGCATCGCCGATTAGGCAGAGACCTGGACATCATAACAATTGACAGCACATCTCCTTTCGGATACGACAAAATGCTGCCGGCAGGGCTACTGCGAGAGCCGATAGCTGCCCTGAAACGGGCTGGAGCTGCGGTGATTACCAGGTGCGACCAAACGGAAGAAGCAGAGCTAAGCCAAATTGAAAAGAAACTGCAATCAATCAACCCGGATATGATAATTGCAAGAGCGATACACGCACCTGTCTGTGCAAAGTCCATAGACAGCCGGCAAATCCGGCTCGAAGAGCTACGCGGGAAAAAAGTATTTGCCTTCTGCGGTATAGGTAATCCGGAGGCCTTCTTAAATACAATCAAAAGACTTGGAGCTGAACTGGTCGGCTCGAAAACTTATAACGACCACCATAACTACACGGCTAATGATATTGCTCAAATTTCGCAGCAAGCTGAACGCTTGAAAACAGACTTGATACTGACAACAGAAAAAGACCGAACCAAAATAATTCTCAATTCTCAGCAGATGCCTTTGGCGTATCTGGCGGTCGAGCTGAAATTCATAGCTGGAGAAGATAAAATAACACGGTTGATTGAAGATACGTTAGCAGGTAAAATCCCAGGAAACTAATAAATCAAGAAGGAAAAAGTGCAAAAGGGCTTGAAATGGACGAAAAGCTACTGACAATTGACTCTTTGGCCGAGCAGATTACCCGGCATCGCAAACAAGGAAAAAGTATATGCTTTACCAACGGCTGTTTCGATGTGGTGCACAGAGGACATATCGAGTTCCTGAAATTCTGCAAATCGCAGGGCGATATACTCGTTGTCGGACTAAACAGCGACAGCTCAGTAAAAGCCATCAAGGGCCCGGAGCGGCCGATTAACAACCAGCACGACAGGGCTGCGGTACTCGCCGCCTTTGGAACGGTTGATTATGTTACGATTTTTGACGAGCTGGAACCTATGAACTTAATCAAAAAAGTTAAGCCCGACGTATTGGTAAAGGGCCGGGACTGGGAGCACAAGGGGGTCGTCGGGCGGGAGTTTGTCGAATCTTACGGCGGAAAGGTTGTGCTTGCACCGCTGGTCGAAGGCAAAAGCTCGACCGCAACAATCAAAAAGATTAAGTCATTGGAATAGTACACAGAAGTGAAAAATATGTCTGATAAAGCAATATTCTTAGATCGTGATGAC
Source organism: uncultured bacterium (assembly GCA_913009865.1). GTDB lineage: Bacteria > Planctomycetota > Phycisphaerae > Sedimentisphaerales > Anaerobacaceae > CAJVYK01. Next base: position 2,074 of record CAJVYK010000124.1, on the reverse strand, counting down.
ACTTTAATTGAAGACCCCGGCTATATCAATCATCCCGACCAGGTAAAGCTGCTGGACGGCGCAGCTAAGGGGCTTGTCGAATTTGCCGCTATGGGATATAAGCTGATTGTCGTCTCCAATCAATCGGCTGTGGCACGTGGAATTGTCAGCGAACAAGTTCTTGAGCAAATTCATAACCGATTAAAACAACTGCTGGCTGAAAACGGGGCATATCTGGACCGGATTTACTATTGCCCCTATCATCCCGACGCAGTTATTCCGAAATACCGCAAGGAAAGTAACTCAAGAAAGCCAAATCCGGGAATGCTGCTGACCGCCGCCGAAGAGATGGATATCGACCTGGGCCAATCCTGGATGATTGGTAACAACAGCTGTGACGTTGAGGCCGGTTCACGAGCAGGATGCAAAACTATATTAATAGGACACTGTTCACATTACAAACAGCCCGAACCGGGCAAACCAAACCCGGACCATAGAGCTGTAAACATAAAGGAGGCGGTGAATATCATAAAAAAACATCACCATTCATCCGACAAACATCCAGCCCAGGCCCAGCCGGTAAAAACCGAAAACCAAAGACCAGAGAGCAAAGACCAAAGTCTTGAGTCCCCGGTCATTAGCCTTGAATCGTGTGAACAGCTGCTCAGAGACATTCTGCAACAACTGAAAAGTGTGCAGCGGGCCGAGATGTTCGGTGAATTTTCCATAATGAGACTGATGGCAGGGGTTGTGCAAATTATTGTTCTGTTCTGCCTGTTGATAAGTATATGGTTTTTGATGAACCCAGGCGAGGCAGACAATTCAGTTTTAATCGCACTTGGATTTGCTATGATTCTCCAGATGATGGCACTGACCTTCTACATAATGCAAAGGCGGAAATAGCGTATAGTTATAGCGGACAGCGTATAGGAAAAACTAAACGCTAAACAGATGCGAAACACGAGCCACGAGTCACTACGCAGCACGCCTCACGGCGGAGCCACGAATATTTTAGTCTGGCTCCCTTCTCCTATGGGCGATGCCGTTCTCTGTACGCCGGCTTTGCGAGCTATACGGCAGCATTTCAAATCCTGCCAAATATCATTCTTTGCCAAGCCCGTAGTTCGCCAGGTTCTATCGCCCAGCAGCTTTAACGATATTTGGCTGGAACAGCAAAACGAAAATCCGTTTGCCGTTGCAAAAATGCTCAAGGACTGTAACTTCACACATGCAATCCTTTTCAAAAATTCCTTTGCTTCCGCCCTGGCAACTTTTTTAGCAGGGATACCATTACGAATCGGCTATGCCCGTGAGTGCCGGGGGTTTTTGCTCACCGATAAACTTCGCCCACCTAAACTACCCAACGCCAGGTTCAAGCCCATTTCCATGATTGACTACTATCTGGCAATTGCGTCCCGGCTCGGTGCTGATACTACTGATAAAAATCTCGAACTGCTTATCGACCCGGAAACCCGGGAAAAACTAAAAGCCAAACTGCCGGAAATTACCAAATCAGAAGGCCCGATTGTCGTTATTGTTCCGGGCGGAGCATTCGGACCCAGCAAGTGCTGGCCCAGTGTCAGGTTTGCGCAAACAGCAGGGCGGCTGATTACCAACTACAACGCAACGGTTGTTGTTTCCGTAGCACCGACACCGGCTGAAAAACAAATTGCCGGGCAAATCTGTGATTCAAGTAAGCATAAACTTACTAACTTAGCAGAAAGGCCTATAAGTCTCGGTGAATTGAAATCGCTTTTTTCCATTGCGGATTTGGTAATAACCAACGATACAGGGCCACGACATATAGCCATTGCCCTGCGGCGCAAGGTAGTCAGTCTGTTCGGGCCAAATAACCCTGCCTGGACAAATACCGGCTACGAAAATGAAATTCAAATAGTCGGCAGTGCCCCTTGCGCTCCCTGCGGAAAGCCAGTATGCAAGAAAAAAAAACATCTATGTATGCAGGCAATTACTGTGGAAATGGTCTGTAACGCTGTGAAAAAATTGTTAAAAAAGAGTATGTCGTCGCCGTGCCGGCGACGGCTAAACAAATAAAAAGATCGGAAGAGCACACGTCTGAACTCCAGTCACATTC
>CAJVYK010000123.1 GCA_913009865.1 uncultured bacterium | reverse complement strand
GACGACAGCGGCCTGAGCCGGCTCGTGCACATCGGTCATAACAGGTAAATTAGTCTGGTTACGAACCGCGGCAAGAATCTCTAAACCCTCTTCCAAACCGGGGCCGCGAAAGCTGGATATGCTGGAGCGATTGGCTTTGTCGAAACTGGCCTTGAAAATCACCGGTACGCCGGCCCTTGCGCCAATTTCGACGAGCATGTTCGCAATATCCAGAGTAGTGGTTTTGCTTTCAATAACGCAGGGCCCGGCCATCACAAACAAAGGCGCATCCATGCCGATTTGAACATCACCAATTTTGAAATTTGCTTTACCCATAATTCGTATCTCGTGAAGCGTATCTCGTATTTCGCTTCACGCCTTATCCTATTGCTCTGACAATTCTTGTTCTTATCCCTGCCGGCTTAGCGCCTTCGGGTACTAAACAATTAACCGCCTGTGGTATCACCTTAATTTGTACCGGCAGAGCCGGCCCGGGGTCGCCGTCAATTTCAGTCTCTATATCAGCAGTTATAGAACTTACAGTAATGTTCTTGCCCTGACGATAAATAACATCGCCGCCATAAACGTTCTGTTTCAGAACCGTCATTATCGAATGCTTTACCAGGTGGCCTTGAGACGCACATTTATAAATACACACATCGAGCAGGCCATCGCCGAAATCAGCATAGTGTAATATCTGAAGCCCTAATGCGTATCTTGAAATATTTCCGACAAAAACCAATCCCTGACCGTCAAAAATCTCTTCGTCGTCCACCTCCACCTTCATCGGGCTGAATTTATAATTCCAGAATGTTCTCCAGATTGGCCAGAAATAGTCAGAGTAATCTATATGTCCCTTTCGCTGCCGGCTGACACGTTTGACTACCTGGCCGTCAAAGCCAAAGCCGGCTATGGAAGTAAAACATTTTCCGTTCGCACTTCCCAGGTCCAAGGCCCGAATATAGCCCGCCTCAAATGTCCTTACTATTGTTTTTAATCTTTCGTCAAACCCCAATTCATTTGCCAGCAGATTTTCCGTTCCGCAGGGCACTATCAGCAATGGCTTATCGCTGCCTTCCAGGCCGTGCGCAACCTCTCTGACGGTACCGTCGCCGCCGACAACAACAACCATTGCGCAGTCGTAATCGACTGCTGCATCGGTAGCTAATTCACAGGCATTGTCCAGAGAAGCAGTCAGGTTAGCCCTGACCTCGAATCCTTTTTCGATAAGGTATTCGGCAAACTGCCGACCAGCCGGTTTACTGCTGCTGGCGCCGGACTTGGGATTTATAATATAGCTAATATAACCATCATCCGGTTTCATTTTCAACTTTCGATTTCAGATTGGCAATTTTTCTTTAGCTTTTTTTCCGTCAGGGCTGCGTAACTTTCCTTGATATGCGGCAAATCCGCCAGTCCTAAATTTCTTTGCACATCAGCGATTTTTTTATCATCCGGCCCTTCTATCTCCACGAAACTGCCTAATAGCGGCAGCTCGTCGAGGGCTATCTCACAGTCATTAAGCCGCCAGAGGCGACGCCTTTTTTCGACGGTCCGCTCCTTTTTATAGCCGAGAGCAAGAAGCAGTTTTTCAGCCGAATCAGCATCTGCAACTTCGAGTTCTATCTCCCGCCTTTTTTTGAAAGTATGTTCTTCTTGAGTTCCTTTATAAGTTAAAAAAATCTTTTCGTTCTTGCCTGTGCGCTGTCGGCGCAACCGAAGACACCTTCCGGTTACAGCGAAGGTCGGGTTGCCGTCAAAATAGTAGTCTATCTGTGTGCACTCAGCCAAAAATTCAGCGCCTGTTTTCTCTAACGCTTTTATTATTTGTTCGTGCGAATCGACCTTTAGCTTTGTTTCAATTTCGGTACACATCTGCTCGATTGATTATTTTCTATTGACTATTTGTTATTTTGCTGGAGTTTCCGCACAGCTTCAATAAAACCTACAGGATTGACAATTGGGCCCGCATCTGTCCGCACAGCGGTCAGTGTCCACAGCTTAACAATCGTTTCAGGTTCGATTTCAGGGTCAACCTGATAAGCTAAAGCAGCAAGGCCTGCCAAATAAGGTACAGCCCAACTCATTCCACCTGTTCGCTCATATGTATATACTTCTCGGCCGCGGTGATTAGCGATTGTACGATTACTCGTTGGAACTGCGAGGGCAGTACCAGGGTGATAATATCTGCTGCGCTCATAACTCGATGGTTCCTCCGGAGACTTATCTTCGATACGCTTCAATGTCCCTAATTTTAGAAATGTAGGATCGCAAGTTACAACTATAATCCCGTGTTCAGCAGCCTTTTTAACGGCCTTTTCCCAAGAATCAAAATTCGGACGCTGAGAAAAAGCTCCCAAAGAAATGCTCACAACCCGAATTTTCTCAGAGTCTTTTAAAGTTTTATTAAATGCAATAATTTCATCAAGAACATCAGCCCATGGTTTGTTGTCTGTCCATTTCCAAGGTGGCACAGCATAGTAGTAAAGTAAAGCTTTTGGAGCAACACCACAAGTTTTCCCAACTGCAATGCTACATACCGGTGGGCCGTGCATTTGAATTGGAACTCCTTCTACTTCCAATTCTTTATAATATACAAGTTGATCAGAATACTCTTGATGTTCCTTCAATAAAGGCTGGTCAATAACAGCAATGCCTACCCCTTTGCCGTTGATTCCCTGCTTGTGCAGACCGCGAATACCCAGGCCCGGATTCTTTCCTTTCTCAAGCAGTCGTGCCGGATTAAATCCTTCCGGCAGCATGTTTGGTTCAGGCCATTTTGTAAGACTGTCAAAAGGCATATCATCCAGAAGCTTTTTATACTGTCTCAAATCGAGATTAACCAGTGATACGTCCGCAAATCCCCAGAATGAGTCAAATTTGTTAAGGTCGTTAGTATCCCTTAGAACAATTTGACGATTCTTACCGATATCGAAGCCGGCTATCCATAAAATAGTAAATGGAGCAGGAGTGTTTCTCATTTTTCCGAATCGGGCACGAATGTCGGAATATTCAATGTCACAAACTTCCATTCCTCCGTCAGTTCTTTTTGTTTCTTTTATGGGTTGACCGACAATTTGTTTAAATTCATCAAGAGTAGTAAGTTTATATAGAATTTTATGTTCTTGTGCGGCTTTAGATACAATATCCGATACCGATTTTTGCCCGCTGCGATTCGAATCTGCCAAAACGAAAGAAGATGCAAAAGCAGCTAAAATCAAAAAAGAAGAAATAAGCTTCTGATAAACTGTTATGAACCTAAATCCGTGGCACATATTAGCACCTTCCCTTTTAAATAATTAACGTCAGATAACTATATTTACCAATCGTGATTTGATAACGATAACTTTTTTGGCCTCTTTACCGGCCATAGCAGCTATTACCTTTTCACTACTTAATGCTTTTTGCTTTATCTGTTTCTCATCGGATTCAGCAGAAACCACTATTCTGTCCTTTATTTTGCCGTTGACCTGCACGGCCAATTCAATTTCTTTTTCCTTGATAAGCTCGCTGTCATATTCAGGCCAGGGTTCGTAAGCAATGGTATCGGTATGGCCGAGCTTGGCCCATAGTTCTTCAGCGATATGGGATGCGAACGGGGCAAGAATTAAAACGAATTTCTCGACGACCAATTTCATTGATAATTGATAGTTGATAATTGATTTCTCTGTGTTCTCTCCGTAAGGAGTCCTTAGGACTGTGTCCTCTGTGGCTAATTTTTTATTAAGGTGATTTATAAAAATCATCATTGCACTTATTGCCGTGTTAAAGCTGAAACTTTCAATGTCATCGCCAACTTTTTTTATCGTCTGATTGAGCAGTCGCAGTGTCGTCTCGTCCGCTTGAGCCTTTTTTACCGCTTCGCAGAGTTTGCCTGTATCTTCGTCAATTACTATTCGCCAAGCTCTCTGCAAGAACCGGTACACACCTTCGACGCCCTGCATACTCCACGGCTTGGTTGCCTCCAGAGGCCCCATAAACATCTCGTAAAGCCGCATCGAATCGGCGCCATAGTCGGCAACGACTTTGTCGGGATTAACCACATTGCCGCGGGACTTGCTCATCTTCTGGCCGTCTTCGCCGAGAATCATTCCCTGATTGATAAGCTTCTTAAACGGCTCTCTGGATTGAGAATAGCCCAGGTCGTAGAGAAATTTGTGCCAGAATCGTGAATATAAAAGGTGCAGTACCGCATGCTCGGCTCCGCCGATGTATAAATCAACCCCCCCCCCACTCATCCAGTATTTTTCCTTCTCTGCATCGCAGAGCCGCTGCCCGTTTTCCGGGTCGAGGTATCGCAGATAATACCAGCAACTGCCTGCCCATTGAGGCATTGTGTTGGTTTCACGTTTGGCCTTTGAGCCGTCCGGAAGCGTGACATTGACCCAATCAGCGATATTAGCCAACGGCGACTCGCCGGTGCCGGCTGGTTTGTAGTTTTTAACTTTCGGCAGTTCTAAAGGCAAATCCTCTTCCGAAAGTCCGACAACTCTGCCGTCTTCGGTATGCAGAATCGGGAACGGCTCGCCCCAGTAACGCTGCCTGCTGAAAAGCCAGTCACGAAGTTTATAATTTATCGCTTTTCTGCCCAGTCCTTTTTCTTCGAGCCAGTTTGTAATCTGCTCTTTGAACTGGGCTGTTGATAAGCCGTTGAACCGGCCACTATTTATTGCTTTGCCATCGCCGACAAAACACAACTTACCCTGCCTGACCAGCTCGGCCTGCTCAGCGTCGCCAGGCTCAACAACCGGCATAACGGCCAAGTTAAATTTTTTAGCGAATTCAAAGTCCCTTTCATCGTGGGCGGGCACAGACATAATTGCACCGGTGCCGTAGCTTATCAGGACGTAATCGCTTATCCAGATTGGAATTTTTTCGCTGTTTACCGGATTTATTGCGTAAGCGCCGGTAAAAACGCCGGTTTTTTCTTTTGCCAAATCAGTTCGGTCAAGGTCGCTTTTGGTAGCTGCCTGTTCCTGGTATTTCTTTACATCCTCTTTGTGCTCATCTGTTGTGATTATATCAACGAGTTCGTGCTCAGGAGCCATTACCATATAGGTCGCACCGAAAAGTGTATCCGGCCGAGTTGTAAATACCCGAATCTCTTTGTCAAAGCCATCCACTTTGAAATTAACTTCTGCCCCGACGCTTTTTCCTATCCAGTCTGTTTGTAGTTTCTTTATCGATTCCGGCCAGTCCACTTCAGCCAAATCTTCGAGCAGTCTTTCAGCGTACTTTGTTATTCGCAGCATCCACTGCCGCATCGGTTTTCTGATTACAGGGTGGCTACCTCTCTCACTGAGGCCGCCGATGACCTCTTCATTTGCCAGAACCGTACCCAAAGCCGGGCACCAATTGACCGCCACCTCAGCTTCATAAGCCAGACGATGCTCATCTACATATCTTTGCTTCTCAGCTTCACTTAAACCGGAAGGAATGGGCAGTTCCTCGATGGGCCTGGCTTTTTGTTCGGTTTCGTCAAAGTAACTGTTAAAGAATTTCAGGAATATCCATTGGGTCCACCTGTAATAATTCGGGTCGGTAGTGTCAACCTGACGGT
>CAJVYK010000122.1 GCA_913009865.1 uncultured bacterium | reverse complement strand
CGAAGGAACTATCGCCAATATCCCTCCGCAGGGCGGAAGAAAACACCCGGAACAATCCTACATACAACTCGACACCACGCAGATACTTTTTATTTGCGGCGGAACATTCGTAGGACTGGAAAATATCATCAAGAAACGATTAGGCAAAAAAATGATCGGCTTCGATTCAGAACTGGCCGGCCGAGCCGATGAAAAAACCGAGTACAGCGATATAATCGGGCAGGTTATACCGGAAGATGTTATTGAGTATGGTATGATTCCTGAAATGGTGGGACGGCTGCCGGTGATTACCACACTGCTGACTCTCGATGAAGATGCGCTTATAGACATATTAACCAAGCCGAAAAATGCACTGGTCAAACAGTATAAAAGATTCTTCGAGATGGAAACCGCCGAACTTGAATTTACAGCAGACGGCTTGCACGCATTGGCACAGAAGGCACTGAAGCGCGATACAGGCGCCAGGGCGCTGCGCTCGATTGCCGAGGAGCTGATGGTTGACTTGATGTATCGGCTGCCGGAAGAGCAAAGGGGCGCAAAATATGTAATTACCCGCGATATAGTCGAAGGCAAAGCTGAATTGTTTACCGCAAAACAAAAAATGAAAAAAGAATCAGCATAAAATCCGATATGAATAAGATTCGGGCACCCAGAAATCGAACAATAACACTTAGTGAAGCGGAAAGACGGCACTATAGTAAGGACTTAATTCACATCTCCAAACCTGTGGATATAAGTGCTATTGCCAACAAAATAGTGAATCAGGATACTTTTGAAATCCTCGATTTTCTGCCAATAAACTTTGTCGATTTGCTGATACTTGATCCGCCCTATAATCTAAACAAAACTTTTAAGTCAATTAGCTTCAAGAAAAAAAGTGTTAGTAAATATGCTGAATTGTTTGAAAGCTGGCTGGTTGGGTTGTTACCAAAACTCAAGAAGAGTGCTACTGTTTACGTTTGCTGTGATTGGTATTCGTCAACGGCGGTTCACCTTGTTCTGGAAAAATATTTGAAGGTGCGAAATCGGATTACCTGGGAGAGGGAAAAGGGCAGGGGCGCAAAAAGAAACTTCAAAAACGCATCGGAAGATATCTGGTTTGCCACCGTTTCGGATGACTATGTGTTCAATGTAGCTGATGTAAAGCTGAAGCGCAAAGTTTTAGCGCCATATACCGACGTCAACGGCGAACCAAAGGACTGGCAGGACTCATCCGCCGGCCAGTTTCGCCTGACCCATCCGTCAAATTTATGGAGCGATATTACGGTTCCCTTCTGGTCGATGCCGGAGAATACGGACCATCCCACACAAAAGCCGGAAAAACTATTGGCAAAACTGATTTTAGCAAGCACAAACGAAGGCGACTTTGTCTTCGACCCATTTATGGGTGTCGGCAGCAGCTTAGTGGCAGCCAGGAAGCTAAAACGCAGATTTCTCGGCATTGAGATTGAACCCGAATACTGCCTGCTCGCCGCCAAACGTCTGCATTTAGCCCAGCTTGATACAACGATTCAGGGCTACCACGACGGCGTATTCTGGGAAAGAAACACACTTAATATACAAGGACAAAACCGAAAAAGGGAAAACACCAAAGACAAAAGCCATCGAGTAAAAATGGCCCGATTGAGCAGTTGCAAAGCTACGGTGAGTTAGGGCGCTTATCTTTTAAGGCCGCTAACTTAATGTCTGTGGCGCTGCTTGCAGCAACGCCGGCAAGGGCATATTGATACTCGGCAAAACGAACGTCCCTGTCAATACGCAAAGTGACAACCCTATGGTCGGCGGGCAGGTCCTTCAAACGAGCATCTATCAATCGGGCCAGTTTCTCAGCTATATCAGCATAGTTTGACACAGCGATTTTTTCTGAGCCGACCGCAAAATCGCTTCTTTCCGAAGTCGTTTTCATAACGGTAACAGTAGTTACCTGCCTGCGGCTATCAGCGTCGCTCTGGGCAAACTCACAGTCGTCCGGAACGGTAACAGGGAAATTCTCTGCTTCGATAAATTGAGAAACCACTAAGAAAAATATAATAAGCAAAAACACAATATCGATAACAGGGGTCATATTAAACGGCCGTATGCCGCTGCGGAACTGACCGGGTACTCTCAAAGACATAGGTCTCTTTCTTTTATCCTATCCCCGTGAGGGCAGGGACGACTCACGTATCACTTTTGTCGGCTTGCCGCCAAGTTCGTGAATCGTCTGTTTCTGTTTCGGCTGTTCGGCCTGGCTGTGCTTTTTCAAGCTGCGTCTTATTTCAGGCATAATGTTCTCAGCTACTACAACCGCATCGTTGGCAAGAGTTTCAATTCGGTTTTGAAATATCCCGTGCACAGCCAGGGCCGGTATTGCAATAAGCAGACCCCAAAACGTTGTCACCAGCGCAACCGAAATACCCTCGGCTAACTGTGCCGGCTGCGGCTGACCACCAGCCAGCACAATGGCGTTGAACAGTTTTATCATCCCGAAAACCGTCCCGAACAGGCCTACCATTGGTGAAACATTGCCAATCAGATTGACCCATTCAATCTTACGGGCAAGCTGCGAAACCTGCTCCTGCAGCGATTCAGCAAGGGCGCTTCGCATACGGAACCAGTCGTCTCGGCCCTGACCGAGAGCCTTTACAACCGCGATACTGACGAAATCACTTCTGTCAGCGATTCTGGCCGTCAATTGCCGGGGGCCGAACTGCTGTATTGTCTCAACAATATTCTTACCATTATCATGAGGGAGAAGTTTTTTGCGGCGAATGGTAAGACTGTGCTCGACTATCAGAAAAACCGTAACAAGCGACATCGGCAAAAGGACAAACCAGACAATAGGTCCGCCGGCTATAACAAATTGCTCGAAGAATGTCTGTGTCTGCGTTGCCTCCACTGCATCGCCGCTGAAGCTATTATGCATCGCAACAATTATTACCGCCAGCACAGCAGCCAGTGCAACGACCAAAAAAACTGTCTTTAATAAAAAGCTTTTACGCATTATTAACTATCTTTCTTTTCTATACGCTATACGCTACACGCTATACGCTACTTATCGTCGGCAATAAAAATGAATTCCCCGCCGCTTTGTCTTGCTATCGTTTTTAACATCTTGCGGTCATCGCCGGCGGTGTCAAATCCTATGGTATTGATTTTTGTTTTCGGCGCAAATCTCTTTAAGAGATTCGCTATTTTCTGCGGAAATCTCAGTTCATCTTCGTCTGTCAGCTCGAAACCATCGGTGAGAAAATAAATAATCGAAGGGCTATGGGCACTGCTGTCACGAATTTGTACCGCCCTTTCCAGCGCCGCCAGCGTGTTAGTTTGCCCTGCCGGCTGGATCGAATCAATAAAATCATACGCAGCCGATTTCCCCTGCTGCGTTGCCCGAACCAACCTGCCATCGCCGAATTCGAACAGCCGGTTACCGCCGAAAAAGATAATGTAAAAATACTGGTCCGGCTGCAGGCTTCGAATCGATTCAGCCAGCTTTTTTCGAACCCGGCCGAATATCCCCTGCATACTCCCTGAACAATCTACCACATAGCAGACTTTACGCTTCTGTGTCCAACTGCCGAAAAACTCAATTCCTTTCGGCGAAATTGCGCTGCTCGCAGAAAATACCCCTGCCGAGGCGGAAGGTTTCGCCCAATTTCCCAAATCCTGAAGTCGTGGTTTTGCCGTGTTGAAAATTTGATTCGCCGTTAATAATCGGCTCGTGCCTTTTGCAGAACGCTTTACAAGAGGTTTTTTCACTTTCGGCTTAGGAATTACGGGGGCAGCGTTAATGAGCTTTTTTATCCGGCTTACTTTAGCCATTGGCGTAGGCTGCTGTTTGCCCCCGGCTTTTGGCTGCGAAAATTTGACAACCCCCAATGCCGTCAGCACTATCAGATGCACAGCGATAGAGACTACCCATGCCCAGAATGTCACGCTGCCGCTGCGCTGCGTCCAAACCGTCCTCTGGTTCATCAATACAGCCAAGAAACACTCCGTTATCTTTTATTCCACTATTTCCACCTGTGAGAAACCAGGCATCAATAAATTATACATCAGTATTGCATTGCCGTTGTGCATACGGATACATCCCTGCGAATTTGCAGTGCCGATTTCCTCAGGGTCCTTTGTGCCGTGAATAGCAAAACCGGTCCTGCCTTTGGCATCTCCCCTGATGCCTTCCAACCCTATCCATCTCGAGCCTAAGGGATAGTCCGGGGCCTCAGCTTCGTATGTTCTGCCGGAAATCGGGTCGGTCCAGGTGGGCTTTATCAGTTTGCCGCCCGGCTTGACGACCCAAAGCCCTGTCGGCGTTTCCATACCCAGCTTGCCCAGGCCCACAGGGAAACTACGAACGAAAGTGTTCTGAAGATACAAATCCAGCGTAAAAGCCGAACGATATATCCTGGCGTGGAATGGGCCGTTGATGACCTTTATCGTCTCTCCCGCCTGCAGGGCCTGGGGACTGCTGATTTTGTTAATCTCCATAAGAATCTCGTACGGTACCTTGTATTGGACTCCGATCGTCCTAAGCATCTCGCCCGGCTTAACCTTATAAGTGCCGCAAAGCCGGTCCTTCGGAAAAACGGTCCTGCTGAACAGCCATTTATCAGCAAGATCAGAGAGCTGTTTTTTCACAACGGCTCGCTGCGACTCACTCATAGGCATTGGTAAGGCCTCGTTCAGCCGGTCACGCGCCTCTATAATCCTGGCCGGCTTTGCGTTAACCAGTACCATAGCTTCAGCAATAAGCTCTGCCGCCTGGGGGTTGGGCTCAGCAGTCGGCTCAAGTGCGATTTCCAACAAAGCCGGTTCCGGCACCACAAGTACAGGCAGTTTTGTTTCGTTCTCAGGGGCGACATCCGTTGGGACAGCGGCAACTTCACCTTTGTTTCTACGATAACCAAAAATAATCACCACAGCGACAATCACTAACGCTGAAATGATGTATATCAACCTTCGGCTTCTTCGTCTGTTCCTGTGAATGGAAGGATAACGAGCCATACTTATTCTCCTTTGTTTGTATTGCGTGCTGCGTGTTTCTTCTCTTCGCTATACGCATCAGACATCACGCTAATTATTTCCTCGTCGGTAACCAAAAAGTTCATTGGCTCATCCAGTTTAGTCACAGGCACCGAATCGACCAACTGTTCTGCAAAAGCAAAGCCGCATCTGGCTGCTTTAAGTTCCTCGTTAGCGAAAAATCTGTCATAATAGGAACCGCCGCGGCCGAGCCGATTTCCTTTCCTGTCAAATCCTAACGCAGGAGTAACTACCAGGTCAATTTCCTGTAGAGGCATCGGCACAGCCGTTATCGGATTTCGCAGGCCGGCAACTTCGGTCGAAAAGCCGGTCTCCAGCGAGTTAATCCGTACCGGTATCATATGCCTTTGCTGCCAGGAAATTTTCGGAACCGCCACTACCTTGCCGAGCTGCCAGGCACAAAGTATCGCCTCGGCAGTATCCACTTCCTGCGGCATAGACAAATACATCATAACCGTTGATGCACTTTGAAATTGCGGTGTCGAAATCAAATTCCGGCATGCCTTTTTACTTTTCTCGCTCCTCTGCTCCGCTGATATAGCAAGCAAAC
>CAJVYK010000121.1 GCA_913009865.1 uncultured bacterium | reverse complement strand
GGGATTTGCGACAGGCAGGGCGGTGTCGGGATTTGTTCGCAAAAAAAGCGGCCCTGACCCCGCTGGTTGGATTTTAGTTTGCTTTGCCCGGCTGCGAAAGGATGCAGCCGATCGAGATAATCGAAGAGCTTGAAGTCGGCTTTGCCGCGCAGATAACCTGCCACGCTCAGTAGGCCATAGGGCTTGAGCCAGAAATCATACGCAGTAAAATCATAGATGGGCGGATTTACGAGCAGAATTTTCGGAGTCATAATCTCACTGAATATATGTAACTTGCGACTAAAAATCAATCCGCAAATCAATTACCTATCATAGCGGTCAACAAACTGCTGAGGTCTAATCCCGCCAATTTTCTTGACCGGCTGTCTGGTTTTGTTTCTAATATCAGTAGAATAGATAGAATCCGTAACTAATTTTTAAAGGATACAAATAAAATGAAAGTCAGTAAACGAGCTCAGAGTGTGCCGGCTTCGGCAACGTTCGCTGTCAGTTCACGAGCAAAACAGCTAAAAGCACAGGGGGTGGATGTAGTCAGTTTCGGTGCGGGTGAGCCGGATTTCGATACGCCGGATTATATCAAAGACGCTGCTATAGAAGCTTTGAAGGCAGGTAAGACAAAGTACACCGCTGCCGTGGGCATAATTGAGTTGCGAGAGGCCATCGCAGCTAAGCTGGAAAAAGAAAACGGCCTTAAGTACGACCCAGACCAGATTATTGTCAATATCGGCGGCAAACATTCTGTCTATGAGGCAATGCAGGCGGTGCTCGACCCCGGCGATGAAGTGATTTTGGCAACGCCGTATTGGGTGACATATCCGGAGACCATAAAACTTGCAGGTGCGAGAGCTAAAATTATTCGAACTGACAGAGACAATAGCTACAAAATCACCGCCCAACAGCTAAAAGAGACTATCACCGACAAAACCGCTATGTTGATAATTAATTCCCCCAACAACCCCGGCGGCTTCACCTATACGCCTGATGAACTGGCTGCTCTGGCAAAAGCGATCGAAGGAACAAATGTGTGCGTGCTCTCTGATGAAATGTACGAAAAACTTATTTATGGGGATACCAAATTTGTAAGCTTTGCATCATTGAGCGAAGATGCCTGCAACAGGACTTTGACCCTCAATGGCGTCAGCAAGGCCTTTTCAATGACCGGATGGCGACTGGGTTATACCGCAGGGCCGCTGGATGTAATAAAGGCAATGGGACGGCTGCAGTCTCATATGACCTCAAATCCTGTAACTTTTGCTCAGTATGCGATGATTGCGGCATTGAGTGTCCCTGACGATTTCGTAGAAAAAATGCGAACAGAATTCGAGCACCGCGGCAAATATATGGCCCAGCGATTAAACAGCATTGAGGGCGTGCAATGCTGCGAATCTACCGGTACTTTTTACTGTTTCCCACAAGTTTGCCGCCATTACGGCCGAAGTATTAACGGCGTAAAAATTAACGGCAGCTGTGACTTTGCAAAAGCACTTTTAGAACAGGCCAAAGTCGCCCTCGTTCCGGGCGAACCCTTCGGCTGTGATGAAAATGTGCGTTTAAGTTTTGCCTGCTCACTCGAACAAATTACCAAAGGATTGGATAGAATAGAAAAATGGCTAAACCAATAACAACTGAAAAATTAACCGCGGAGAACGCAAAGACCGCAGAGAAGAAATTAGAGTTAAAAAACTCAGCGTTCTCTCCTATGGAGTCCTCATGGACTGGGAACTTGGCGGTGAAAATTTTAGCCTGGCTGGCAATGCTCATTTTCGCCTGCCACGCCAGCACACATATGGTCGGCGCCGGCGATACCTGGGTGGCGATGGCCTGTGGACGACATTTTATCAATAACGGCGTAACTACAGTTGAACCCTTCAGCGCAAACTCACACAAGGCAGGACCAACCGAAGAAGAAGTGAAAACATGGCCTGACTGGGCACAATGGATTACCGGCAAAGTCGGCATTGATACAGTTAAAAAATGGCATCCTACCGGATGGGTCAATCAGAACTGGCTGACACACGTTATCTTTTACTGGCTGACGAGTAAGTCCGCCTTTGCAGACGCTGATACCTTTTCATTTAATTCGCTTGTTTATTGGAAGTTTGTTATTTATATACTTACTGTTATCTGTGTTTATTATACTACCCGATTGCTGGGTGTCAATCCGGCTCTATCAGCGGTATTCGCCTGCTTCGCAATGTTTGCGGGACGCTCCTTCTTTGACATCCGGCCGGCGGGCTTTTCAAACCTGCTGGTAGCTGTCTTTTTACTCGTACTTGTGCTTACCACCTATCGGAACATATTGTATATCT
This sequence comes from uncultured bacterium, assembly GCA_913009865.1. Classification (GTDB taxonomy): domain Bacteria; phylum Planctomycetota; class Phycisphaerae; order Sedimentisphaerales; family Anaerobacaceae; genus CAJVYK01. The sequence goes on along the minus strand of CAJVYK010000121.1, from coordinate 3,272 downwards.
GGCTGATTGTCCCCATAGCGGTTCTCTGGTGTAATCTCCACGGCGGATATATCTACTTGTTCATAATGCTCGTACCATTCGTGGTTCTGAACTTTCTGGCAAGCTTTTTCCAAAGAAGGCTCGTTTCCATTGGCCGAAGAGGCGCGTACCACACTATTGCCGCCGGCTTTGTCGCTCTTGTCGGCATGATTATATTCAACCCCTTTCATTTGACAAACCTGACTCATACCTTTGTCATTAGCATCAGCAAGCACGCTAAAATGTGGCGCAGCGTCAACGAATGGCACCCCGCTTTCGAATGGAAAAATCCAGTCGGAACAAGTTTCCCATTCTTCATACTCTTTGTCTTAAGCATTGGCTTGACTTTATTTTGGCTGTTTAGTCGGCAGCTTTTACCAGGATTGCTGAAAGCACCAAAGAACGAGCTCAAAACGCAGAAAAAACTATTCACGATTTTGTCAACTATCTTCGGCTGTACAGCGGCTGTATTTATATGCTGGGTAGTATTTATTAGTTTTTCATTTCTCAATCTTGATGCAGCTGACTTTTTTATCTGTGCGGTGTTTATGGCTATCCTGCTGCTTAGTGTTTACAAAAGTGTCCACTTCATTTATTTAGTAGTTCCGCTGACCCTTGTGGCCCTGTGGTCTGCTGACGCTGGCGCCGGCTATACCGGCAGATATATCTATCCCTTTGTCACATTGCCGGTATATGTCACACTGCATATTATTGTCTCGCTGTTATCTAAAACCACTAAAATCAAGCCAAAGAATATCATTTTTGTGACGGTAACAGCGATTGCCGCTCTGCTCTTAATGACGGTACTAATTAATCCTTTTAAATTTGAATTGCCTGTTTGGAATTTGAAACAATTCCTGGATTTGCGCCGGATATGGCGCCCGATGTATGAGCGTATCGGCAACAACCCATTAAATTATGCGCATTTATTTAGCGTGCTTTATATTGTAAACGCCGCTTCAATTGTTATCTGGTTAACCGTTCCTTACTTACGAAAAGTCTTTCTTCAGCTGCCAAATAAGACTGACGAAGAGTCCCAGGGCGATACATACCAACTGCCTAAAATTGATTTAGCGTTGATGGCTATTGCCGCCCTTACGGTATATATGGCCATTCGTTCCCGCAGATTTATACCGATAGCGGCTATCGCAGCATGCCCGATTCTGGCAATGCTTATTGACCAGACGGTTCGTGCAATTTCGGCTGCACGCAACTTCCACAAAAAAAACCGTTTCTGCATTAGCCCAATGCCACACAGACTGCAATTGTTTTTCACCCTTGTCGGAGTCGCTGCGGTTTTAACTTTCGGTATATGGTGGGGGCTTAAATTCAAACGTGTTTATCTCGACCCATGGCCTACGGATGTAAAATTAAATTCTGTTTTTATGCGGATGACCGCCTCGGATGCCAAGCCGTTTTACGCTATGAAGTTTATAAAAGATAACAAACTAAAAGGTAAAATGTTCAATTACTGGACCGAAGGAGGCTTCATCGCCTGGGGCCAGCAGCCCGACCCAAACACCGGCCAGACACCTCTGCAATTATTTATGGACGGCAGAGCACAGGCAGCTTATGAACCCAGAGTTTACACACTTTGGGCAGAGACTATGGCTGGAGGCCGGATTGCAGCCCGGCTAAGAGAAAATGCCAAAGCAAGAAGACGTAAGCTGACCACCGCTGAGTATATCAAAATCGGCCAGTGGATAGATGAACGGCTAAAAAAATACGACGTTTGGGTAGTCTTAATGCCCTCAAACCAGTTTGGTACGGTTTTTGTAAGAGGACTTGAAGCAAATCGCAATTGGTCTCTTGTCTTCTTTAATGACAAGCAAAAGCTGTTCGTCGATATAACAACACCTCAGGGTAAGAAACTTTTCAATGGTATACCTAATGGGAAAACAGTTTATCCCGATGAGTTCTCCAAAGACCTTGTTCTTGCCCATCATCTTCTTTCACCTGAGAAAGGAAAAGCCGCACATAAACAGGGACTTGATTTCGCCATCAAAGCCTTCGAATTAAACCGGTCCCAGGCCGCGATACTGAAAATATTGTCTGCTGCGAGGTTTGCCGAATTAAGGCCTCGCGTTAATGAGTTCTGCAGAAAATACCTCGATGACTTTACAAAGAACAAGAACAGTTGGGCCAAACAGAATGGATATTTCCATAAAATCGCATCCGCCTCGGTCACAACCGGTTATTTGCGACAAATCGCCAAAATACAGAAAAACGCCGAACTTGCGCGGTATTACGATGTTAAAATAAAAGAATACAATGATGAACGAAAACGGCTGCTTAATGGAAAAAGGTGGTGATAATAACCAATTGTCAAGTGATTCCGCTTCTATCAGCGTTTTCTTTCCCTGTTATAACGAGCAGGATAATCTCGCCGGCACCGTGGAACAGGCAATTGCCGTCCTGGAAAAAATCGGTGTCGATTTTGAAGTGATTATCGTTGATGACGGAAGCTGCGACGCCACCGGCCAAATCGCCGACAAAATCGCCGACAAAAACAACAGGGTAAAAGTGGTACACCACTCCACTAATCTTGGTTACGGAGCCGCATTGAAATCCGGGTTTAAAACAGCGGCCAAAGAGCTTGTTTTTTATACCGATGCCGATGGCCAGTTCGATATCAACGAAATGCCGCCGCTGATACCGCTGATGAGCCAATTCGATATTGTCAGTTGCTACCGACTAAACCGTCAGGACACTCTGCTGCGCAAAATCAACGGCTGGTGCTGGACAAAATTAGTGTGCCTGCTATTCGATATGAAAATCCGCGATATCGATTGTGCTTTCAAATTGTATAAAAGAGAAATTTTTGATAACATTAAATTGTCAAGTACAGGGGCTCTGATAGATACCGAAATTTTGGCTCGGGCTATTCGCAAAGGTTATACTATTACTCAAAAAGGCGTGCACCACTTTACGCGAACAGCCGGGGCGCAAACCGGCGGCAACCCGCGGGTAATCCTTCGTGCGTTCAAAGAGCTGTTTAAATTAAAATCAGAAATCAGAAATGGTTCGGCATGCTCACCATCCTGAGCAAAGTCGAAGGACAAATACAAAATTCTAATGTTCAAATTTTCAAAACTTACCGGTTTTGAATTTGTTTCAGATTTCGATACAGTACTGTCCGGTTAACTTTTAATAATATTTTTATAACTATTTTAACTATATAATGTTACAGCAAAAAACAACTGTTATCGATTTGAACTCGCTGTTATCCTGCGGTGATATTTTACATTCACTAA
>CAJVYK010000120.1 GCA_913009865.1 uncultured bacterium | reverse complement strand
AATCTATCGTTTGTTCTTTCGGAACCATTATGATAAAACCGGTAAACGGCGTAGGTGAGGTAGGAATGAAAACCGTCAGGAGCTCTTTCTCCAGATTGTCTGCCACTTTTTTAAGCCCACTGCCGGTAACCATACCTATCGACCATATACCCTTTCGCGGATACTCAGCGGCGACAACTCTTGAAAATGACAGTTTGTCCTGACCGTCCTGTGTAAGAAAAAAATCGGTAACCTGTTTTATATAAGGATAGACCCGCTTCAAAAACGGTGTATTCATTATGAACTTTTCAATTATTCGCCACAGCGTTCTGCCAACCACGCTGGCCAATAATGCTCCCACCATGCAAACGGCAATCAGCGCCATAATAAAACCGGCTATCGAGCCGGGGCCTTTTACCCAAATTGTGTCCAGCACATCTTTGCTAACACCTCCTTCGCCCTGGATGAACATTATCAGCCGAACCAAGCCGCGATTTATATGGATACTGATGTTTTCCTGGATGAACCCGTAACCCCAGATGAATATCCAGATTGTCAGCATGGTCGGCAATAGTACCGCCATACCACGCAAAAAGTAGCTTTTGAAGCGTCTGGTAATACCCATATTCCTAACAACAGTCCTTTGCCGTTATAAATTTACTGATTTTTGTTCTATTGAAGCTGCTTATAAAACCACACCTTACCCAGAGTGTCATAATTTAATTTGTGGGCTTATTGTAACTGTTCGCTTGTTTGCGGTAAACGTTTTTTTTAAGTTAGATAAAAATTAAACTTGCGCGATATTTCTGATTGTGTGAGGTATGCGTAATCGAAAAGCTGATTTGGCGCAGGCATAAGCGAGTATTACTGCGGTGCTGTTGGGCGGGGGTTACCGGCCACAACCTACGGGTATAGGCGAATTGGAAACTCATACGCCCCTATATCAGGAGCTGTGCCATTAGGAATTGGGTTGCCTTCGTAGTCCTCCGTGAGTCCAATATCGCTGCCTGCGTCGATGCAGCCGGATTGTTCTGTGAGGTGGAAATCCCCGTTTGCGGCATCGACCCACCGTGGCAGCTCGGTGATGGAATTTGCCTCTTTGCCTTTCTCAGATTGATATGCAGGGAACCGTGCCATAGTGTAGCTGCTGTCCTTGAACCGAATCATAACCCCCTCGCTTTGATACCAGCAGTTGTTGTCCATACGTAGGGCTGTAATGGCCTTTTCAGGCCAGGCCGAGGCATAGAAGGCATTGCCCCTTTTGGTCTCAAAGAAAATGTTGTTGCGGATATAGAAATCCTTGGCTGGCGCAGAACTGGTATAAAAACACAGGTGCCGGCCGGTCGGGTCAGGTCGTTGAGAATTGCCCCATCCATACCCCGCATAGGCGCAGGTGTTGTTTTCAAAATAAATGTGGTGTGTCTGAGACCTTGCGTTTTGGTTCCAGTACTCAAACGAGTACTCACAATTCCAGATTATATTGTTACGATAGTAGATGTTGTACTGCTTCACGCCAGGCCCGGTGGCCTGGTTGGTCAACGCTGCATCGTATATCTCCCACAATCTGCATTTTTCAACGAGGTTATCGTGAGCGTTTGCCCAGAACTCTATCCCGTTTCCATATCGAACCGTCTGACGACCGCCAAATATATTACCCCCGCCGATATACGAAACATCACAGTTTCTGACGATTATATGATGCGTGTTCGCCCCGCCAATCCCGTGTGCCCCGCCGTATTTCAATGCAAGGTTGTCATAAACAACATAGCTTGTGTTGGATTGGTCGATAATGTGGTCTCGCAGCGCACACTCCACATCCAGATAAGCGATTGAAGGAGATTTTGACGAGTACAATTTCAGCACATGCTTTTGCTCGTCATACCAGTATTTTCCCTGAGCATTCAAATCAGACTGGTTCCACACTTTGACCCCGCACGAGGCCTCACCGTCGAAAATGATGTTGCCTACGTCATTGGTAAGCACGTTATCGCCGGTGTACTCTGCGAAGCTTAGACTGTCGAGGTAGAAAGTTGCCCCCTCAGGGATACCGCTTATCGAAGGTCCACGCCCGTGTGCGATACTTTCCGGAATTATGTCATTGGAACCGCCTCCAAGATAGAAGGTCAGCCGGGCATCGCCGGCGGTAACTTTAGCACGATAAAACTGCATGTATGTTGTCCATGTTTTTTCGACTCGCTTTTTTCCAATTTCCGGCCCCAGAGAATAGTTCCGCCCCGCAGAACCGCTTCCCGTCAGCCGCGGCGGGCCCAACATGAACGGCGTTGTACACTTGGCACGAAAAACGAATAGGTAAAGCCCGCCGCGCTTCACACTGAATTGGTTGGTGCACAGCTTTATATCCGAGATGCCTTTGCCGGCTTTTATGCAGCGCAGCCGATAGCCTGCCGGCGCGGAATCGTAGTCCGAAGTGTCCCTTGAACTCTCCACCCGGGCAGCTTCTCCATTGTAAAGGTACCAGTCTGAGTCGTCTCTGGAAAAGCTTGGGTTTGCCAGCAATTCATTACCACTGGCCGTGGGCTCAATCGTAGCCCAGATGTTGCCGCCCTCGTACACCCAATCATCGGGGTTATTCTTTTCCACGGAGCCGAGAAGTAACGGCTTATCTCCGGAACCGTAGGCGCCGTACGTAATGTACCCCGTTTCATTGCCGCTGCGAGGAACTAAATGCTCACGCCAATAGTCTGACCGTCTGAACAGGATAACATCACCCGGCATAAACGGCTCAGCGTTGACGCGGTCTATTGTGCGCCAGGGCGCTTCAGGGGATTTGCCATCGTTATTGTCCGAGCCATCGTTTGAAACGTAATAAACAGTAGCGGCCGCTTTAGTCGAATTCGAATATGATAACACAGGCAGTACGAACAGCAGCACTAACAGTAATTTTGTTGCCGTCCGACATTCGAACCAACAGGTATTTCTTATCCGCACCGCATCTTGTAAATGTACAGTCATAATCCGTCTCATCTTTTCACGCAGATGTCACTGCCCCTTGTACGGCAGACATCTATAGTTGTCAATAGATTAGTTCAGATTTTGTCTGGTTTTTTGTAATTTTAGTCATTCTGTGCAATAGTGCTTATTGCGAATTTACCTGGCCGTCCACCGGCAATTTACCCCCGCCGCCAAACCCAAGTATTGAAAACGACCATTACGACTTATTATAGTCAATAGAAAAGTCTTTCGGCAAATGTGCCCCCCTCAGGTTTATCACCATCCCCGGCACCGAAGCAAACCACCAGATAAAACGCTGGTAACAAACTATTGCGAATGCTTCCGCCTCTCCGGCACCTCCAAACTTCCAAAGCAGGATATAAAGCACGCCTTCCACCACTCCCACACCGCCAATGCTCACAGGCAATATTCCCAAGACCCAGCTGACGGGGAAAAATACGAAAAAGTATTTAACCTCCACTTCCATCCCCGGAATGCTTGTCCCAAGTAGCCAAAAAGCGGTAATGACCAAACTTTGCATACACAGTGTCAACCCAAACGTTACGATTAACGTAAAAGGATTTCTGCAATACATTACGATTGCATCGCGCATCTTTTTAGCCGCATGTATGCTATGTTCTTTAACTTTAGAATAAACCTTCCCAAGCTTGGTCCGAGTCGTGTGATTCAGCAAAAGCCCGCTGGTAATTACCAAGACAATTCCGGTAAACAAAAGCAGCACAACCTTGTGTTCACCCGCAAATCCAGCAAAGCTCGGCAATTTCAGTGTAAGCAACTGACCTTTCATGAACATCGCCCAGCAACAAAAGGCCAAAACTGCCATGCTCAGCAGTCCGATTGCTCTATCGACAAAAATACTCAAGACCGCTACAAATTTTCTGTTCGTGTGCTTGGTTACATACCATGCCCGAATCAAGTCGCCGCCCATAGAACTCGGCATAAAATTATTGTAAAAAAGTCCCAGAAAGTTCAGTCTCACAGCTGTCCACAGCCCTATATAAACGGATTGAGTCCTGAGCAGAAGCCACCATCGAAACCCCACGGCGAGTTGGCTGATAATGAAAACAAACAGTGCGCCGGCAAAATACCACACATTTATTCGAAGGAAAACTTTCCATCTTTGCTCTTGGTACGCCCAGCAGATTCCCAAAATGATAGCGCCCAAAACCACCGCTATACGCAGAAACAGGAATATGTGTTTACTTCTCTTGGCTTTTGGTTCGGGCATTGAAACAAGTTTTCCTTAAAAAGACTTGTTTTTACAGATAATAACGTGTAAATTGACAATTGACAATTGAATATTGAATATTGAAAAGAAAAACAATAGTCAATGGAGTAACAGGTGGCTGCAAAGCAAAGTATCGAAGAAAGTCTGGAATTTATTCCGAAATTTGATGACAGTGGCCTGATATTGGCTATAGCCCAGGACGCAAAAACCGGCCAGGTGTTGATGGTTGCTTATATGAATCGGGCGGCGCTTGATTTGACAATTCAAACGGGCCTGGCCACATACTTCAGCAGGTCCCGCCGGAAATTGTGGAGAAAAGGTGAAGAAAGCGGCCACACCCAAAAGATAGAACAAATACTCGTCGATTGTGACCAGGACTGCCTGCTCCTTAAAGTAACAGTCGATGCCGGCCAATGTCATGTAGGATACCAATCCTGTTTTTACCGGGCATTGAAGAAGGGCAGCGGTAAAGAGCTTGAATTTATCGCAGAAAAGGTTTACAACCCCGAAGAAATTTACAAGAAATAGAAAAGGATTGCCGCCTGCATAAGCATATCTCATTGACATAAAGGAAGTTACCGGATTTGCGATTTGAGAACCTACAAACAGTGTTTATCGTCCGATAATTTTCTTGACTTTAATCTTACCGCTTGGTATAATTTTACATAGTGCGGTTTTAGCGAGGAGTGGGAGAATGTCATTTATATTGACTTTTCCTGAGAAGAAAAAACGCTCCAGTGTCAGAATTTTTGGCAGAGCGAAATGTGCACATCCCTATCTGTCTGTCACTCCAGATACTCTCCAAACAACTCTGTCTTGCGCGCTGATTGCATACGCAAAGAAAAAGATTACCTGCGGTCGTTGCCGCAGGATAAGTTATAACGGGTAAGCATTTTTGCTTTGGAGAAAACATATTTTTTTGGAGGATTTTATTATGAGAGTAGTAAAACTGGAATTGTTGATTGTTTGTATTGCTGTAGGCTGCCTTATAGCAGCCGGGCCGGCTTATGCCGACCCTCACTTTCGGATTAGCAAGGCCGAAGAATGGGATGAATCTTTAGCAGGTCTGAATCCTAATGTGCACGTCCGCCCAATGGACCCAACAGAGTGGTCTGACTACATAACCCAGTTTAATGGGAATTTAGTAGAGGGTGATCCCTATCCGGATACCACTTTTGTCCCTCCTGAGTTGTATGTGTACGAGTGCAATAGTGTGGGCGGAGGTGGTGGAGCAGGAGGTTGTGGCGATGGTCCGCCAACATCCGGGCTGGTGATGGCCTGGGGCGACCCGCGTACTATGGTAGAAGGTCAGGATTATGCCAGCGCCTGGGTGTTAGAGTACGGCGCCGACCCTGACTTATCCAATTCCACGGTTACGGTACAGGTGGAACCGCCCTGCGGTATCAACACGATTTCTATTGGGTTGAGGGACATCAAC
>CAJVYK010000119.1 GCA_913009865.1 uncultured bacterium | reverse complement strand
GGGGACCAGGCGGGCTGCGTTGCACTAGTGGGGGGGCTGGGGTGGACAGGAGACTCAGAGTTGGACTTCCAGTTTACACTTCCATCGTTCGGGTCAAGTGCGTACAGGTTCGGGTCATACAGTCCGACGATGTACACGGTGCCGTCGGCACCTGCTGCGGGCGAGGCAAGAACCGAACCGCCCGAGCCGGCGAAACCGCCTGTTTCAAAGCTCCACAACTCACTGCCATCGGCGCCCAGTGCATAAAGAACACCGTCAAGAGAGCAGACATATATTCTGCCCTCCGCTGAGACCACAGAGGACGAATAAATGGGTCCATCGGCCCTGTGTGTCCACCGCAGCCGACCTGCCGCGTCAATTGCGTACAACTTCCCGTCTTCGCCTCCGACATATACCATACCGTTTTGCCCTGTGCTCGGCGAGCCAAGAAGAGGCGAATTTGTATCGTAATTCCACAGAGCCGTTCCGTTAGCTCCAAGTGTATAGAGCTTGCCATCTTCACAAGCAACATATAACTTTCTGCCATTGTTGCCTTGAGTAACGCCTGCCGTCACCGGCCCGCCCGTCTCGAAGCGCCATTTAACACAACCAAGCTGAGGCCCATAGTTTTCATCCGGATTATCCCGCCCATGATTGCCCCTGCAGGGTCTCTTTTCATGTCGCTTATATGATTTTCCTCTGTGCGGCATATTTAATCGCCTGGGAAAATGTCGAATCTCGAAGAGGCCACTTTCGGTGCAGATAACATTAGCGTCAGGGACGCTGGGAACTACTGAAACCAGACACTGCTCAGAATGCACTTTATCCGGCAGTTGCCATATATAACTGCCGGTATTAGTTACGCTACTTTCGATAGTTTGCCAACTGCCGCCGTCATCGCTGCTGTACAGGATATCAACCGTCCCGCTCAAGCCGTAACTTGACCATTTAATCTCGTGTATGCTGCCACAGGTCCAAATATCGCCAGCAACGGGTTTAGTCACATCTATTGTTGGTATTGGTTCGAATTCGTCCACACCCATATCAATTCGACCTCCTAATATGCGTGGTTGGCCGTCTAAATCCGTTTCGTTGGGTCCAGGCACATAGTCCGGGTCGCCAGCGTCTATGCAAGGCGAACTTGGCAGTAGATGCCAGTCGCCTTCAATCCAGAAATCGTCTCTGGTGTCGTCCGTACCATTGGAGTCCCAGTAGCCCGCATCGACAAAACACGGGTCGGAAATAATATTGCCCTGTCCACCACCCCGGTCCTGGATGCAGCTATAAGTAGGATTCGCAGAAGAAAACAATTGTGAATACGTATCCGCGACATTGTTCCAGATAATGCAGTTGGTAATCGTCGGGCTGCCGCCTATCCCGCCGCTGCTGTAGTAAGCCTTGTTACCTATGATAGTGCAGTTAGTAATCGTTGAGTTGCTGTTATCGCCACAGAGTATTCCGCCGCCGGCCCCGGCTGTGTTTCCACTTATAGTGCAGTTAGTAATTGTTAAGTTGCTGTCATCGCCACAGAGTATTCCGCCACCGGCCCCCCTGGCTGTGTTTCCACTTATAGTAGAGTTGGTAATCGTTGGGTTGCTATTCCGTACACAGTATATTCCGCCACCGTCCCCCCATTTGGCTGTGTTCCCGGTTATAGTGGAGTTGATAATCATTGGACTGCTGTTGTAACAGTATATCCCGCCGCCGCCTCTGTATCCTCCTCCAGACATATTGTCGCTGATTGTGGAGTTGATAATTACCGGGCTGCTGCTGTCACAGTATATCCCTCCGCCGTCCCCCCATTTGGCTGTGTTCCCGGTTATAGTAGAGTTGGTAATCGTTGGGCTCCTATTCCATCCGAGGTATATTCCGCCGCCATTTTCGTACTCGGCTGTGTTGTCACTGATAGTGCAGTTGTTGAATGAGCCCTTGGAGCCGTAGATTCCGCCACCATAGTCTCTGACCCAGTTGCCGGTGATGGTACAATTGCTGATAGCCCCATCGCAGCCGTGCAGTCCACCGCCAAACCTGATGGCTGCATTGGCCGTTATAGTGCAGTTGGTAATTGGGCCATTGCAATTGTATATTCCAGCGCCGCCATAGTAAGCCGAGTTGCCGCTGATAACGCAGTTGCTAATAGTCGGGCTGGAGTAGTAGCCATAGATTCCACCACCATCACTGTATGGGGATGGACCGTTGGCATTGCTGCCGGTGATAGTGAAGCCGTCCAGCACAGCAGTCTCATCGATTCCGTTGCCGGCAGTAACGACATGGTAGCTGTTCTCGGCTCTGGTGGGCTCACGCCGTAAATGTTTTGGATTGTCAATCTTCACATCGTCGCCGTTCAGGTCGCCGCTGAGGATAGTTTCGTACGCATTCGGGTCGCGGTCTTCCCAGTTGCCCCCGCCGGCCGGAAAGCCGCCATAAATAGCCACGCCGTTGATAAGCCCGAATGTTGCCTTTCTGTCGCCGGCTGTATTGCCGCCCCCCCGGTCGGGCTTATAAGCGCCCTCGGCCACCCAAATCTGGTCCCCGCTTGAGGCGGCAGCCAAAGCGTCCTGAAGATAGTTATACGCATCGGCCCACAACGAGCCATTATTTGCACCAGTGGCGCCTGCGTCAACGAAGATGATTCCCCCCGCAGCCGTGGATACCATTGCCAGCAAAAATACTGACATTGCAAACGCAAAAACAGCTTGTTTTTTCATTTTTCTGCCCTTTCGTTACGATTTGCCGGTCCTCTACTGATAAGATGCACAAAAATGGGTTTCTTGTTCCCTTAATTTTATTTTTTATCGGTCTGGCAGCCCAGGTAACAGGCCCAGTGCATTGGTCACGGAGACATCTGCTAACTTTTGAAGGCAGAAGATTGGTATGAAGTGGGGATATAAATATATGATGGTAAACAAAGACATTTTATTTGAACCTGCCTCCACATCTTAACCATACAATTCTAATACAAAAGCGACTGATTTTGCAAGGAAATTTTTTTTTATTTTGATTTGTCCTTTTGCTTTTTGCATTCTAATTTATGCCACCTGTGCCTTAGGTACCTGTGCCTTAGGTACCTGTGCCTTAGGTATCTTTGATTTTTGATTTTTCAAACTGGCCACCGGTCAGTTTGAGTAATATACTTTCGCCAATAAAACGAGATGGACAGGATACCCCCAAACTCCTATTTCCGCAAGCGTTTTTTTATTCTGCGTCAGCGTGTTGTCCGTGGCAATCTCAACATTTAGCCCCCGGTTTTACCGTGGGTTCTCCTTATCATTTAGCCCCCAGCAATGCTGGGGGTTTTTCCGTATATTTAGCCCTGCAATAAATTGCAGGGTCATTGCGAGTCCCGACTTTGTCGGGACGTGGCAATCTCAAACACACAATAGTAAATTGTCATTAGAAAATAGTAAATTGTAAAAGAGTTGCCGTTGATGTATTTTTTGGTTTGATAAAGATTGCGGGGGTGGGTAGTATATGGCCGTTGACGGGAAATCTTCAAATAATGAAATGGTTGTGCTGTCAATAAGAGGGAATGCATGGCTTGTTATGAAGAAACCATATAAATATTGTTAGGTAGCCAATAGTTTACATTATGAGCAAAAAGACATTAAATAAAAATCTCCACAAAGCAAAGAATGCTAAAAAGGATGAGTTTTATACTCAACTTCCTGATATTGAAAAAGAGATGAAGCATTACAAAGTCCAGTTTCGTGGCAAAGTTGTGTATTGCAACTGCGACGATCCTTTTGAGAGCAACTTCTTTAAATATTTTGCTGCCAATTTCAACGCGCTGCGACTTAAAAAACTTATCGCCACAAGTTACGTCAAATCGCCGATTGTCGGCGGGCAGTTACCACTGTTTGAGATGGAAGGGCTGAAGCCGTCGGGCAAAGAGCCGTTTAAAATCGAAATCAAAGAAGTTACGGATATCAACAGAAATGGAGCGATAAACCTCGACGACGTAGTATATTTGCTAAAGCACGACAAAAACACAGCGATCCCTCTTAAAGGTGACGGTGATTTTCGCAGTGAGGAGTGTATAAAACTGCTCAAGAAAGCCGATATCGTAGTAACCAACCCTCCGTTTTCTCTGTTTCGCGAATATGTTGATCAACTCATGGAATACAACAAAAAGTTTTTGATTCTTGGTAGTCAAAACGCTATTACATACAAAGAAATTTTCAAGCTCATAAAAGAAAACAGGCTATGGCTTGGGTATGACAATGGCGGCACAAAGTGGTTTCAAGTTCCGGATGACTATAACATACAGACCGAGTCAAGAATCAAAATTGAGAACGGTATTAAATATCTAAGCATGGGCAGTATTTTATGGTTCACTAATCTTGATACCACAAAGCGTCACAAAGAACTAAATTTGTATAAAAAATACAAACCCAAGGAATATCCTAAATATGAAAATTATGATGCCATAGAAGTATCAAGATATTCTGATATTCCGATGGATTATGATGGTGTAATGGGCGTGCCAGTTACTTTTCTTGATAAATGGAATCCTAGTCAATTTGAAATTATTGGAATGGCAGAAGATAATGGCAAAGGTTTTTCTGGTGGAATTTGGGACGGAAAAAATCCACATTGCGTCATAAACGGGCAGAATAAATTTAAACGAATATTTATTAAGAGAAAAAAATAATATGAAAATAGAATTACATCGAATCCCGATACGCAAAGTACTTGCCGGATATAAAGATAGTGCTGAAGAAGGCGTAGTGGCTTATGGCGGCAAACTTGATATTCGCCCGAAATATCAGCGCGAGTTTGTGTACAAGGAAAAGCAGCGCAATGCCGTGATAGAAACTATCAAAAATAGCTTTCCGTTGAATGTGATGTATTGGATGATTAGAGAAGATGGCGGCTACGAAATGCTGGACGGCCAACAGCGCACTATCAGTATTGGCCAATATGTGAATGGCGATTTTTCGCTAAACGAAAGATACTTCCATAACCTGACCAAGGGGGAATGGGACAAAATTTTGGATTATGAACTAATGATTTACTTCTGCGAAGGCACGGACAAAGAGCGGCTGGATTGGTTCAGGGTTATCAACACCTTTGGAGAAAAAGTGAACGAGCAAGAAATCCGTAACGCAGTTTATACCGGGCCGTGGCTCTCCGATGCTAAATTGAAATTTAGTAAAACAAATTGTGTGGCATATTTATTGGCAAACGATGGCGGACAGTTAGTTACTGGTACGCCAATACGGCAGGAGTACTTAGAAACCGCGCTTTCGTGGATAAATGACGGCAAAATAGAAAATTATATGGCCCAGCATCAGCATGTAAAAAATGCTGACGAATTATGGCAATACTTTCAAGATGTTATCGCATGGGTCAGAAAGACATTTACGAATTACCGCAAGGAAATGAAAGATGTTGCCTGGGGCAAACTTTATAATGAAAACAAGGACAGGAAATTTGACTCAAAGAAACTTGAAAAAGAAATTGCTAAACTGATGGAAGATGAGGATGTTACGAATAAAAAGGGTATTTACTCGTATGTTTTAACTCGAAAAGAAAAGTATTTGAATATCCGTGCTTTCAGCCCTAAACAAAAAAGAGAAGCGTACGAAAGACAAAAAGGAAGTTGCGTCGTATGTAAAAAGCATTTTGATATTGAAGACATGGAAGCAGACCACATCACGCCCTGGCACGAAGGTGGAAAAACAACGGAAGAAAAA
>CAJVYK010000118.1 GCA_913009865.1 uncultured bacterium | reverse complement strand
CCGACCAGATTAAGACAAAACTGCGCGATAGCATTACCAAGCTGTACTTCCTCTCGGTTGGACGGCAGGAATTAAGTCAGTTTTTGGCCTATCAGGATGACGTGGCGGACGCCGCAGAGGATTTTGCCGTCGTGCTGTTGCTGCGCAAAACCAAAATCCCAAAGGAGCTCCAGGCCGACTTTCTTGCCTTTGTCAAGCAGGTCATCAGCGTCAGTGAACAGTTAATGGCGCTGGCGGAAAAGCTCTCGACACTGGCCGAGGCGGCCTTTAGCGGCCAGGAAGCCCAGGACGTGCTGAAAGGGGTCGAAAGAATCAGCGAGGAAGAGTGGAAAGCAGACCGTATGGAAAGAAAATTCGCCCGGCACTTCTACAGTATGGAAGATAAACTCGACCCCATCACCATTGTCTTTCTCGACAAGTACTGCAAAACGCTGAGTATAGTAGCCAACAACGCTGAAAAGACCGCTAAATACCTCCGCCTGATTATTCGCAAAAAGTAGCGCCGCACAAAGGAGTAGTCTGTTCTATGGAAACCCTCATCATCGCAGCGATTATAATTGGTCTATACATGGCCTGGAATATCGGTGCCAACGATGTGGCTAACTCCATGGCTGACGCTGTCGGCTCAAAGGCCCTGACCATTTTTTGGGCGGTGATACTGGCTGGAATCTTCGAGTTCGCAGGGGCTGTGCTGGTCGGCAGCCACGTTACCAATACCATTCGCAAGGGGATAATCGATTCGGAAGTTTTCGCACAGGACCCGCAGGTGCTGGCCCGCGGTATGGTTTGCGCTATGCTGGCCGCTGCGGTCTGGCTGAATATGGCATCTCTTTTCGGTATGCCGGTTTCCACCACTCATTCCATCGTCGGGGCCATCCTCGGGTTTGGAATTCTTCAGGCCGGTCTGGCACATATCCACTGGACAACACTGGGTAAGATAGTAGCCAGCTGGTTCATCTCGCCGCTGGCAGGGGGGATTATGGCCTTCTGTATATTCAAACTGATATCACGCTACATACTGGCAGTGGAAAAACCGGCGGTGGCGGCTAGGAAGGGGGTCCCCGTCTGCGTTTTTTTCACCTTTGCCATATTGATTCTGGCTACCATTTACAAGGGTTTGAAAAACATTCATCTGGATTTAAATGCCCCCACGGCTGTTGGCCTTAGTATCGTAGGCGGGCTTATCGCAGCGGCGGTTTCCATTCCGCTTATGCGGAGACAGGGAGACCGCAATTGCAATGGCCGGCTACCCCTGGAGCAGCAGCTCATCCATGTGGAGAAAATCTTTGCCGTGCTGGTAATCATTACCTCGTGTACGGTAGCGTTTGCGCACGGCTCCAACGATGTGGCCAATGCCATCGGGCCGTTAGCTGCGGTGGTCGAGATAGTCAAATATAACGTTATCCCTGAAAAAGTATCGGTGTCGATGTGGATTCTCGCTCTCGGCGGCGTGGGAATAGTTTTAGGACTGGCCACATTCGGCTATCGCGTAATGCGACTGGTAGGAACGAGGGTAACAGAGATAACACCTTCCCGCGGGGTCGCCGCTGATTTGAGCACGATGATAACGGTGCTGACCTGTTCCAAGATGGGCCTGCCAATATCCACCACCCATACACTCGTCGGCGCCATCCTGGGAGTAGGGATGGCCCGCGGTATTACCGCCATTAACCGTAAAGTGGTCGGCTCTATCTTCACATCCTGGATAGTAACCATACCTATCGCAGCCGGATTGACCATACTGTTCTACCTCATCGGAAAATGGTTATTTTGGTAATAAGCCGCTCGGCTATTGCTAATTTTGAAATATAACGGTAAAATTCCAAGTATGAAGGACCCACTTCGCAAATCCGTGATTGTATTGCCGTGCCTGCTGTTGTTCCTGGCGCCGGTTATGGCAGTCGAGCCGAACGAATTACACCCGGATTCGCCAACCGTAAAAGCAGCGGTGATTGTCTGCAAGGGTATGATTGACGATGGCCTCTACAAATCCATCCGCCGAAGAACACAAATCGCCCTCGATGAGGGGGCGGAATACCTGATATATGAAATCGGCACTTATGGCGGTCTTCTCAAATCAGGGGACGATATATCCAAGTACCTTATACTCGATGTAGGCAAAAAAGCACACACGGTCGCCTATATAACCACCCAGGCAATATCAGCAGGCGCTATGATAAGTGTCTCCTGCCGGGATATAATAATGCTGGAGAATACCACTATAGGCGATTGTGCCCCAATCCAGATGGGCGGCAAACTCGAAGGTGTTGAGCGGGAAAAAGTTGAAAGTTTTACCCGCGCAACCTTTATGAGGGCCGCTGAGGCAAACCGCTACCCCCCGGCACTGCTCAAGGCTATGGTCAGTATGCAGACAAAAGTGTATAGAGTGGAAAATCTGGAAACCGGTAAATACGAATTCTTCGAGGCCGGTAAGCTGCCCAAAGACCCTAATGAGTACGACCTGGATAATAAAGAATTAATCGTTAAAGACGATGAGCTGCTAACGCTAACGGCCTCTCAAGCTAATGAATACGGTGTAGCAAGAGCGGTGGTCAAAAATTTAGCAGGGGCCCTTGACTTTCTGGCCAAACGTGATGGCGTAACTTTTGCCGGTGAGCCAATGATGCTTAAGACTCTCTGGTCGGAAGAGATGGTTCGATGGCTGAATTCCCCGGCGGTAATGGGCATACTTGTTATGCTGGCCCTGTTAGGGGTTTATATCGAATTTAATACACCCGGCCTCGGTCTGCCGGGCCTGGCAGCGGTTGTATGCTTTGCAATCATAATCGGCAGCAAGTACCTTGCCGGATTGGCTAACTGGGTGGAAGTGGCGCTATTTGTTGTTGGAGTACTGCTGCTGATGGTCGAAATTTTCGTCCTGCCCGGCTTCGGTATCGCCGGCTTTACAGGGATAATGTGCATACTTGCCGGCTTATTCGGTATGCTAATCAAAAACCCGCCGGATGAAATACCCTGGCCGAAATCTCCACTCGATTGGCAGTTATTCACAAATGGGGGTCTCGCAATACTACTCGGCACCGTAGGTGCTATTCTCCTTGCCTTGCTGTTCACAAAATACATCCACAAAATCCCCATAGCTAATCGTCTGATATTAGCCTCACCTCGGAAATTTACCGTACTAAGTTTAAGCTCCGCCGCTACAGTCACTGCCGCCTCAGAATCGCCAGCCAAAATCGGCCAGAAGGGGGTAAGCCTGAGTCAGTTGAGGCCATCAGGTATCGCTCGCTTCGGTGATAAACGTCTCAATGTAGTTTCACGAGGAGAGCTTATCGAGACAAACAAAGAAATTATAGTTACTGATATTGAAGGAAACAATATAGTTGTAAAAGAGATACGAAATCCCGAAAAATATCGCTTAATGAACGATAGCTGTTAAGGAATGGTATTTTGACGTATGTGGTTATATTGCTGTTGGCTGGGTTGCTGTTAGCTTTTATCGAAACAAACATACCTTCGGGCGGCATACTTGGCTTTGTTGCAGCCGTACTGTTAACCGGTGCTGTAATCCTTGCCTTTATGCAGAGTGGAACCATCGGATGGATTATCCTCCTTATAGCTCTTGTATGTGTTCCTGTGCTCATTTTGCTTGGGTTAAAGATATTGCCACGGACACCATTTGGTCGTAAAATGTTGTTAATGGAACCAAAGGAAGATTTCGCTAACGCCAGCGGAGAAGCTGGAATCACCGACGAAAATCTCAGCCACTTGGAGGGCAAAACCGGAATTACGATAACACAATTGCGGCCTTCCGGCATCGCTGAAATAGACGGCCAGCGATACAGCGTTGTTGCTGAAGCCGAAATGATTAATCAGGGATATGATATTGTTGTACTAAAAGTGGAAGGAAACAATATAATTGTAGGAAAGAAAATCAGTTAACTTATCAATATAGGAGTATACGGCAATGGAAACACTATTATTAGTCGCAGGAGACAAGGTTATGACCGTTTTGGTTGTTATAGTTGCTATTGTCATAATCGTTGTTTTCTTTGTTTTTATGACATTCATAAAGACCTGGATTAAAGCTTTCTTTAGTGGGGCTCATGTCAGCTTTCTTGACCTGATTGGGATGTTTTTACGTGGCGTTCCTCGCGAAACGATTGTCCGCGCCCGCATCGCCGCCGTTCAAGCCGGCATCACCGACCTTGACACCAGCCAACTGGAAAGTGTTTGGCTTGTCGGAAAAGGCCGGTTTTCTCGCAAAGACCGCCCCGATAGGGATAGAGAGGTACAACCTCGTGAGCGCTGGCAGGAAGAAAGAGCCGAGCAAGAAAGACGCTTCTGGGTGCAGTATCAGGGAGATGTGATGACTTGCGTTAACGCCCTTATCATTGCTTGTAAGGCTGGTCTGCCGATTACCTTTGCTCAACTGCAGGCACATCATTTTGCCGGCGGTTATATTATCGATGTGGTTCAGGCTATGATTGCGGCTCAGCGGGCCGAGATACCACTCACTTTCGATGTTACTCGTGCTATCGACCTTGCCGGCCGTGACATACTCAGAGCGGTGGAGACCACCGTTACACCCAAGATTATAGATTGCCCGATGGATAGTTCCAAGATGCTTGACGCCGTCGCCAAAGACGGTATCAGGTTATTGGTGCGTGCCCGTGTCACCGTCAGGGCGAACATCAAACAATTGGTACGCGGTGCGACGGATGAAACTATCATCGCCCGTGTTGGTCAAGGTATAATCAGCGCCATCGGTTCGTCTGACACCTATAAGGGCGTTCTGGAAAATCCCGACCGCATTTCAAAGAAAGTCCTGGAAAGCGGCCTTGATGCCCAAACCGCTTTTGAAATTGTGTCGATAGATATAGCTGACGTGAGCGTTGCCGGAGTGGGTGGCAAAGGCGAAGAGGAAGTTGCCAACGTTGGCGCCAAGCTGGAAACTGAGCGTGCCGAGGCCGATATGAAATTGCGACGGGCCGAGGCGGAAGGCCGTGCCGCTATGGCCCGCGCACGGGAACAAGAAATGAAGGCGCTGACACAGGAAAATCGGGCTAAAGTCGTTCTCGCTGAGGCGGAAATCCCCAAGGCGATGGCCGATTCGTTCCGTAAAGGCAATATGGGCATTATGGACTACTACCGAATGAAAAACATTATGGCTGATACCGAAATGAGAGACTCCATCGCAAAGCCGAAGAAGAAAGAATAAGTTGAGTTCATAGACTATGAACCACGAACAATGAACTTTTTAACACAAATAATTTTGGCTGCTCGAAACCGCGATACCGGAGATACCGGCTGGATACGAATACTGGTCTTTGTGGTCATGGGGGTTTTATGGGCGCTGGGCGGTATCGCCAAAGCAAGGGCAAATAAAGCCGACCAGCAGGACAATGACCAGCCGAGCCGTAAGCCGGGCTTCAAGCCGCCGCCTAAGGCCCCGAAAACTTCTTACCAAGAAATACAAAGCCCTCTCATCAGCCGGCCCGCACACGAGCATCCTCGCCCGCAAATTCGTCCGCCACACAGGGAAGTTATGCGTCCCCAGCCCACTGGCCGGAAGTTCACTACTAAAAAAGAACAAGCAATCCGTCCTCAAGCCCTGGAACCATCGGAAGCGCCGGAACTTCAGTCCGACCTCGAAAAATTCCCGGAATTTACCAGCGAATCTGTCAAAAAGCTGGGAGATAAGCGTATTGCTATTGCGGCAGAAACAACCCAGGCAAAGTATCTGGCCGAAATCCTGTCAGATTATGCCGACC
>CAJVYK010000117.1 GCA_913009865.1 uncultured bacterium | reverse complement strand
GCCGCAGCCCCGAACACGGCTGACCGTCATCTTGTGAATCTCAGCATTAAACAGTTCTTTCTTGACCGCTTCCAGTCTTTCCGGCTGAATAATTGCCACGATCATTTTCATTGATAGCTTACTCCATCTGACACTATTTATTAAGTATTACTTTTACTTTTTCAACCCAGAGCTGTCAATGCGTTTTCAGAACGCCTCCTCCGGATGTGATTCTATCTTGTGCACAGCCAGGTCCGTTCCAATCCGCTCTTCATGCGGCTCAAGCCGAATACCGACGGTCCATTTTAAGACACCATATACCAATGTGCTTGACAAAAGAACAAAAATAACGATTGCCGTTGTAACAAGAAGCTGAGAAAAGAAAGAAACACCTCCGCGTCCTCCGAGCGCTTCAAGGCCGAAAATGCCGGCGGCTATACCGCCCCATGCCCCGCATACCCCGTGAAGCGGCCAGACGCCTAATACATCGTCGATTCCCCATTTACCGGTTTCGGTTATAAACAGGAAGACAAATATAGCGCCTGCTATGGCGCCGACCACCAGGGCAGCCACCGGATGATACAGGTCCGAGCCGGCGCAAATCGCTACCAGACCCGCAAGGGCCCCATTATGGACAAAACCGGCATCATTTCTGGATATGAAAAACGCCGCTAAAACTCCGCCGACCATTGCCATCAGTGAATTGATTGCAACCAGGCCGGAAATATTACCTATGCTGCCGGCGCTCATCACATTGAATCCGAACCAGCCGACAATAAGTGTCCAACTGCCAAGGGCAAGGAAAGGAATACTGCTTACTTTTATCGAATCTTCGCTGCTGCGTCTGAGTCTCGGACCTAACAGCATAATCGCCGGCAGTGCCAGCCATCCACCCGCAGCATGCACAATGACAGAGCCGGCAAAATCATGAAACGGGGCTCCGAAAGTCCCTGCCAGCCATCCTCCCGTCTGCCCCAGCATCATATTGAAACGTCCCCATGTAGCCCCTTCTATTACCGGATACACCAGGCCTACAAAAATTCCGCCCGCAACGGCGTTGGTCCAGAACTTGGCACGTTCCGCCACACCGCCCGAAATTATGGCGGGAATGCATGCGGCAAAACCCAAAAGCAGAAAAAATTTAACATAAGCAAATCCGTCATCTACTATCATATCATTTACAGGTAACAGAAATGAGACACCTCTCGCTATCGGATATCCTATAAAAAAGTAGATTATCGTCGAGAAGCTCCACTCACAAATAATCTTATTCAAGGCATTGACCTGGTTTTTTTTGCGTACCGAGCCTACTTCCAGAAAAGCAAAACCGCCATGCATAGCCAGAATCATAACGGCTCCCATCATAATGAAAAACACATTTGAAGAGGAGACGACCTTATTCAGAGCCGTTCGTTCCGCCACATTTTCAGCTTCAGAATCCTTCCCAGCGGCAACTTGTCCGATTTCCGTGGTATCGGAAGCAAAAAGCACTTTCGGGCAGACCGACAAAATCATAACGGGCAGCAGCAAGCCGGCTAAAATCAATTTGTATCCTGTCATTTACCCTGTTCCTTTCAAAATCCGCCTGGCCCGGTTTAACCTATCGCTGCCTGGCCTTTATCGCCGGTTCGGATACGAATACACTCGCCTAAATCCAGTACGAAGATTTTACCGTCGCCGATTCGTCCTGTCCTTGCGCCTTCGACAATCGCCTCGACCGTTTTCTTCACAAACGACTCGTTCACTGCTATCTCAATTCTCACTTTCTTGAGCAGATTTACCTCGAACTTAATACCCCTGTAGCTTTCCTCGTATCCCTGCTGAGCACCACAGCCCAGAGCATTTGTTACAGACATTTTGTAAACTTCCGCCTTATACAGGGCCTTTTTAACGTCCTGCAGTTTGTGCGGCTGAATATATGCGATTACAAGTTTCATCCACTTATCCCTTTTATTCCTTACTCAGGCGAACCTCAACTCGTGCTGAATATCTGGAAACCGCCATAAGCTTCCATACCATGCTCTCCGATATCCAGCCCTCGCAACTCTTCTTCCCGACTAACTCTCAGGCCGATAGTTACATCTATCAACTTGAAGACTATGCCCATACTAACAACCACAAAAACCACCGCACTTACGCTGCCTACCATTTGGATACCCAGCTGCATCGGATTACCGCTGTAAATAAAGCCGTCATTCGCCAGCCCCAGCATCTGCCTGCCGAAAATACCAACGCACAGCGTACCCCAGATTCCGCAGATGCCGTGAACAGGAAAAGCGCCTACAGGGTCATCAATCTGAAGCTTATCGAGCAGTTCGACTCCTCTTACGACTATGTACCCGGCAACTGCGCCTATTACCAATGCCGCCCACGGCTCAACATAGGCACACGGAGCCGTTATTGCCACCAGCCCAGCCAGAGCGCCGTTCATTGCCATCGACAAATCCGGCTTACCGAACCTTTTCCAGACCGTCGCCACCGCAGCGATTCCTCCCATTGCCGCCGCCAGGTTTGTATTGATTGCAACCCGCCCTATGATCGAGCCGTCCGTTACGCCGAGCGTCGAGCCGGCATTGAATCCGAACCAGCCGAACCAGAGAATGAATACACCTAAAGATGCCAGCGGAATGCTGTGGCCGGCGAGGACTTTCGGCCTGCCGTCAACACCGTATTTTCCTTCTCTGGGCTTGAGGATAGATGTGCCGATAAGAGCTGCACAGCCGCCAACCGTGTGCACCACCGTTGAGCCGGCAAAATCGGCAAAGCCCATATTTGAAAGCCATCCACCGCCCCATATCCAGTGGCCGACGATAGGATAAACAAATGCCGAAATAATGAAGGAGTAGATTAAGTAGGCCTGAAATTTCATTCGCTCAGCCATTCCGCCGGCCACTATCGTCGCCGCCGCCCCGCAGAACGCCGCCTGGAACAGCCAGAAGGCATAAAGCGGCAGGCCGTTGGTCGTCGATTCAAGGCCGAACAAAGCCCAGCCATTCAGGCCCATAAAGCTATTGCCGCTGCCGAACATCAGGGCATAGCCGATAAGGAAGAAGCCCAGCGAGGCCATACAAAAATCAAGAAAGTTCTTTGCCAGGATATTGCAGGTGTTCTTGGCCCTTATGAAACCGGCTTCGACCATTCCGAAACCTGCCTGCATAAAGAAAACCAGAAATGCGGCAATCAATACCCACATAGTGTCCACGGCCTGTTTTAACTGGCCAATATCAATTCCGCTGCCAGAAACATCTGCATCGGAAACGCTGATAAGCTGAGCTGGAACACTCTCTTCGGCTGCCATCGCAGCACCACAAAGCAGAACCATTATCCCAGGTACAGCCATAACCAGCCTGAGCCGAAATCCACTCCTACTGTTTTTCATAAGCCCACCTTTCCTGCCCATCCGTTACCATGCCCCCCGCTGAAAACATAGCCTACCCGCCTGCACCGTTCCAAACCTGAACTTTTTATTTGTGTTTGATTAGCAAGGCCAATAATATATAGCAAGACTAATGATTTTAAGGGCTAATCTTTAGTAGAACAAACGCATTATCTTGATATGAATTATTAGAAGAGCTTATAGTGCATATAGAAACGCTAAAGATATTTTGCGATTTAACTGAGTTGCAAAGTTTCTCGAAGACCGCTGAGAAGCATCTTCTAAGCCAGTCAGCCATCTCCCAGCAGCTTGCACAACTGGAACTTGCTCACAAATGCCAGTTAGTCAACCGAAAGAAAAGACCCATCGAATTTACGAAAGAAGGCCGGCTGCTTTACAAGGCCGCCAGGGATATACTTGACAGATATGAACAGCTAAAAAGTGAGCTGAACGCTCTGAAATCCTCAGCCGGTTACAGAATAAATGTAGCTGCGATTTTCAGTATCGGTATGCACACTCTGTCGGGCTACGTTAAGAAATTTATGGTCAACTACCCCAACGTTAATGTTCATATCGAGTACCTGAGCGCCGACAGAATTTACGAGCTGGTTTTAGCCGGCGATATCGATATCGGTCTTGTGGCTGTGCCGAAAAGAGACAAACGGCTCGATGTGTATGACTTCGAGGATGAGCCGCTGGTACTGGCCTGCAGTCCGAAACATCCTCTGGCTTACGAATCGCAGACAGACATTCATAAAGTGCAGTTTGAAAGGTTCATCGGCTTCGAGAAAGATGTCCCTACACGTGTGTGGATAGACGGTATTTTACAGCGTTACAATATTGTTGTCCGCCCGGTGATGGAATTCGATAACATTGAAACCATTAAACGAGCGGTGGAGATAAATTCGGGCGTAAGTATATTGCCGCAGACCGCGATACTTCAGGAGCTTGCCAGCGGAACATTAAAGGCGATTGTCTTTTCTAATGAGAATTTTGTCAGGCCGACCGGCATAATCGTTCGCAGGAATAAGATTCAAAGCCAGGTCTGCCGATACTTTATCGAACTGCTGCGCAAACAACCGTGACCTGTGCCCTCAATGAACCACGAGTCACGAGTCACGAGTCACGAGATACGAGTCACGAGATACGAGTTATGTCAATTAAAGCTGTAATATTTGATTTGGATGGTACGATAACCCAGCCGTACTTCGACTTTGACGCCATTCGCGAAGAGATGGGGTTAGAGGCAAATTCCGGGCCGATCTTAGAGGCGATGGAGAAAATGACACCGCAGCGGCGCCGGCATGTGGAGGAAATTCTACATTTTCACGAGAGGCGGGCGGTAACAGAATCAAAACTCAACGCCGGTGCAAAACAAACACTTTCAGCGCTTCGCGAAGCCGGCATTCACATCGGTATATTAACGCGTAACAGGCGGAGCAACGCCGTCGCCGTTATCCAAAAGCATAACTTAAAATTCGACGCTGTCGTCGGCAGGGAGCAAGGCCCTGTCAAGCCCGATGCCTTCGGCGTATTGGAAATATGCCGGCAATTTGGTGTAAAGCCGGCCGAGACCCTGCTGGTAGGCGATTATCTTTTCGATTTACTCTGCGCAAGGGCCGCCGGCGCCGTCGCAGTGCTGCTGACCAACCACAATCAGGCCGATGAATTCGGAGAGCATGCCGATTTTACTATTGAAACAATAGACCAGGTACTTGAGATTATTGAAGATAAAAAATAGCGGATAGCGTATAGAAGAAATGAATGAGGGATAATGAATAAAAAGATAATAACGAAAGCTGCCCTTATTCTGTTAGGCACAGTTGGTATTTGCCAGGCGCAGGGGTGTACCAAAAGTTTAGCTGACTCTCAACCCAAAAGAACGGACGCTAATTCGGTTGAGGTGATATTAAAACAATTAGAGCAGAAAACACAGAAGCTCAAAACCTACCAATGCCGAATTGAATATTTATTCAGCCAGCCGTTATTCGAATCAGAAACGCTGAGAAAAGGCGATTTGTATTACCAAAAGGCCGGCGACAAATCGAAACTTAGGATAAATTTCAAAACCCTTAAACAGGACGATGAAAAAGAGCAGAAATATATCGAGCAATACATCTTCGACGGCGCCTGGCTGACCGTCATCGACTACCAAATCAAAGAGGTTAAGCGTTATCAACAAGCCGAGCCGAACGAGCCGGCGGACGCCTTCTGTTTGGCCAGCCGGAATTTCCCCATAATCGGCTTTAGTAAAGCCGAAGATTTGAAAGAACAGTTTGAGATAAAGCTGGTTGAGCAAGTAGAAAGTAAACCAGCGGATTTTATTCAACTGCATTTGAAGCCAAAGCCGGATTCGATTTATAAAGACGACTATACT
>CAJVYK010000116.1 GCA_913009865.1 uncultured bacterium | reverse complement strand
TCGTGCATCCTCGCATCAGCACAGTAGTTTTCTTTTTTACTGTCTTTTTTTTTTTTTTTAATGATCCGGCGACCCCCGCGACTTACACTCTTTCCCTACACGACGCTCTTCCGATCTCTCCGAATCAGAATGGCAGATTATGAAACTGCTGTGGGCCAAAAATCCATCAACGGCAAACGAGATGGTCGAGAAATTGTCGCCAACAACCGCCTGGAAGCCGAAAACCATAAAGACACTCTTAACCCGGCTGGTCAAAAAGAAAGCTGTCGGCTATGAGAAAAAGGGCAGAGAGTATCACTACTATCCGCTGGCAGAGAAGAGCGAGTGTATCAAAGCTGAAAGCCATTCCTTCCTGAGACGCGTCTATAACGGAGCGACAAAACCAATGCTCGCAGCGTTCTTAGAGAATGAAGATTTATCGCCGGAAGATATAAAAGAGCTTAAGCGGATTTTGAATAAGAAAGGCAGGGGATAAAAATGGGACCGTTTCTTGAACAATTATCTACCGTTTTGGGCTGGCTGGCTCGCTCTACGATGCAGGTGAGTATATTGGTTTGCCTTATTCTTGCAGTAAAAGCTGCTGTGCGCGGCAGATTGTCGGCCAGGTGGCATTATTGTCTGTGGCTGCTTTTATTGATTCGTATGGTCATGCCGTGGGCTCCGGAAAGCAGTGTAAGCGTATTTAACATAGTACCTGATTTTAGGGACAAAGGCAGTGTCGCCGCAGGCGGCACGGCTAAACGAGTAGTGAGTGATATAGGGCAGGCAAAGCCGGAAACGATAGACACTGCGCCGCAGATACGGACAGAGACTTTGAGCCGGCCCACCTCCACCTGGCGGTTGCCGGCTGGACTGTCTTTTGGAGCTGGTGACATATTGGCGTTAATATGGCTGGGGGGCGCTCTGATTTTTCTGGTTTATGTGTTCGCTACGAGCTTGTGTGTCTGGATAGAAATCAGGTGTCGGCGGCCGCTGACCAACCAGAAAGTGCTTGATTTACTTGAGGACTGCAAAAGGCAGATGGGTATCCACACACCTGTAACGGTTGTTGAAAACAGCAGGGTCGGCAGCCCGGCGCTTTTCGGTTTTATCCGGCCGAGACTGCTGCTGCCTAAAGGAATGCTCGCTGCATTCGGCCCCGGTGAGCTGCGCTATGTGTTCCTTCACGAACTGGCACACGTGAAGCGATACGACATTGTTGTCAACTGGCTGATGAGCTGCTTACAGGTTCTGCACTGGTTCAACCCGTTGGTATGGTATGCTTTTTACCGGATGCGGGCCGACCGCGAACTGGCCTGCGATGCCCTGGCACTGTCGCGCACACAGCCGAGTCAATCAGCCGAATACGGGCGAACTATTGTTAATCTTCTGGAGCGATTTTCCCGGCCAAGATATCTGCCGGCAATGGCGGGAATACTGGAAAGTAAATCACAATTGAAAAGGAGAATCACGATGATTGCACGATTCAAAAAAAGCTCGTACCGGTGGTCGGTGCCGGCTGTTATTCTTTTGGCGGTATTGAGCTGTGTGGTTTTAACCAATGCACAGGTGACATCGCAGACAAAGAGCCGGGAGCCGAAAGCTATGGCCAAAGAATTCGTCGAATTGCTGGTCAAGGGGCGGTTTTCAACAGCGGCCAGGAACTTTGACTCAACGATGGAAAAGGCGCTGCCCGCTGAGAAACTTAAAGAGGTGTGGAAATCCACTACCGGCCAGGCGGGGGCTTTCAAACGACAGATTGGTATCCGAACGGAAAAATTCATGGGTTCTGACATTGTGTTTGTCACCTGTGAATTTAAAAACGGCCCGCTTGATGTAAAAGTGGTCTATAACAATAAAAGGCAGATTAGCGGCCTGTGGTTTGTGCCTGTTTCTCAGAAGGTCTTGAAAGGATACCAGAATTCAAAATCAATGGTACAGATTGTCACCTTTAGACCCAAAGACGGGTTTTCCCCCAAGACAGCAAAAGATATTCTTGACAGGTTCAATAAGTGCGTCAAATTCAGAGTAAATACACATCATTTCAGAACAGAGATTCGGGAAGGCAAACTTTACGGCTCGATTCTTACCGACAGCAGTGCTGAAGGGAAAGCTTTGGAGTTGATGCTTAACCAATGCAATGAACTCGAGTTTGTCAACAGTAAAGCGGCAGATGAACAGGAACTTGCAGAGCATTACGCAAAAGGTTTGCCCGGCTTAAAAACGATGGAGAGTTCCCGGGCAGTCAAATTTAAGAATCCGCAAGTGGTCAGTACCAAGCCCGCTGCATTTGCCAATAATGTATCGGCAGGGCTGAAAAAGATTACGGTTACCTTTGACCAGCCGATGATGAACCTGAGCTGGTCATGGGTCGGCGGCGATGATACCTATCCCAAAACAACCGGCCAACCTCGTTACAACAGCAGCAAAACAACTTGTTCGCTGCCGGTGAACTTACAGCCGGGAAAAGTCTATTGGGTCGGTATCAACAGTGCCAGGTATAAGAATTTCCAGACCACTGAGGGCGTGCCGGCTGTACCTTATGTGATTCTGTTTGCAACAAAAGGCAAAGATGGAAATCCCACTCCCATTCCAGATAATTTCATCGAAGAGGCAAAGAGGATAAATGCACGAGCAGGGAAAATGTCTTCACAGCCGGAGAGAGAGAGTGGAACCGTCGATATTGCCATTGATGATTTTAAAATACGCCCTTATCCAGAAGGAGGTCTTTATTCTGTCGTTGTTTCGATTAAAAACAAAGGCAATATAACCAGTTCGGATTTCGGCGTTTATTTCTATCGCAACGACCCTGATAAACGAAAACCGATGACTCACAAGGCCGGACCAATTAAGGCGGGCGATGTCTGGAATGAAAGTTCTATGCCCTTCGCTTTGAAGAGAGGTATCAATAAAATTGTCGTGGTCATCGACCCGGACAACAGAATCGCCGAATCTGACGAAACCAACAACAGCGCATCAATGAAAGTTGTTGTCAAAAATGGCCAAATTATCGAAAAAAAGGTTACGATAAAAACAGCAAAGAAAGCAACAAATACTGCCGGCGGAAAAATTGCCGGGAATGATAAGGATGAACAGATTGGAAAAATGAGAGTTTATGAGGTCAATCGCTCGGTGGCGGATTTCGGTAAAGAGCAGGATTTCTCCACGCCGGAGGCGGCTTACGCTGCGATTAACCGTGTCTCGGCCAGCGGTGACAATTCGGATTGGGCGAGGGTCAGTGTCAGGAAGCTCGCTAAACAATTTCGACAGGCAAAGCCAAAAAAGTCCGAAGTCGATGCCGAATGGGCTAAGGTATTATTAAACGCCCGTATCCTTGAAGTGCGGATTTGGAGCCGAACCCGTGCTATGGTAGCTGCCCGGCTGCCGCAGGAATTCTCATCTAAAATTATTAGAAAACCTATTGACGTTCGGCATCTCGAATTGGAGAACGGCCGATGGCTGAATGCCGGCAAGGACCGAGTCTGGACGATTGAGGCGGCCAAGGCCATAAATGCACGAGCCGGGAAAACGGCTGCACAGCCAGGCACGAAAAGCGATAGACAGGTTGACAGTCCTGTCGGAAAGTGGAAGAGTGTCGATTTCGTCCAGAGGATAAAGGATTTCAATCCTGGAGAAAAGAATTGGCGTGGCAAACTTTCTCTAAAAAACCTGGAGTTTATGCGAAACGGGAAAACCTCGAGTTTCTTTACGTGGAGAAAGGGATGGATATTGCACAACAACGGTCGAACTAAAGCCCGATACCAAATCAAAGAAATAGACGGCTCGACCTATTTGTTCCTGCCGTGGTTGAGCGGCGACGTTATCGAACGCGGACAAAAACCGAGGTATTACGTGATGGAGAAAATGTAAAAAATGGAAGTGTTGAGATTGCCACGGCCTGCGTTGCAGGCCTCGCAATGACGAAGAGCGTCGCCGGAACGGTGAGAGGTAAACGAATATAAACCCATGAAAGTGTTACTTACGTTCTTAGCATAATCTGTAACCTAATGTTATCGGTTTGTACCCATCAACGGGTAAACAACCATAACAACCATCTCTATTTTCACTGTCCTTTATCTTGCTCAAAGGGTATAATGGCCTGCGCATTGAGGTATAAAATACAAATGTACATTCGCAACGGGCAGGCTTATGGATAATAAACAGACGGAAAAAACGCCCAAAGTAGCCGCAAAGTCCTTTATGACTGTCGGGCCTACACTGCATTACAGCCATAAAAATGTGCAGAGGTGCTGGCTGCTCGCCGTCCTGGCGTTTGCAGTAAGCTGCCTTTTCTGGTCAAAAATACAGACCGGCTCATTCTGGACGTTTAACTTTGCCGCTGTAACTTCTCCAAAACTCTGGCGACTGGGCCAGGCCGCTATAACCGGTGTGAGCATATTCGAGTATCCCTGGCAGATTCTTGTTTTAGGAATGCTTATGGGTATCCTGGGTATTGTGCCGGTGTTGATATCACAGCTTATGAGTTCGCGATACAGTCTGCCTTTCATATTAGCAGTGGCTTTCTTAGCTAATCTGCCGGCTTTTGCGATTAGTCTTTTGCTAAGCTGTGTCGCTGTGGCGTGTCGTCCGCTGCGCTTCCGCAGCCGCTTCATCGCAATAGCACTATGCACAGCTCCGCAACTTGCTTTTTGGGGATACTTCGGCGGGGCAATAGGGGTGGAACCCATCAAATGGGGATTTTCTTTTACGCCCTGGATTTGTGCATGGCTTGTTGGCTTGGCCATAGCGGGATTGGTTCTCGGCATAGGGCATTTTACACGCTATCGGCCGGGCCTGGTCTGGATGTTTACCTCGCTTGTACTTTTGACAGCTGTTGTTGTGTTTGAAGTAAAAATCGGCTTCGATGAGCTGGACTATCAGCTCTATGTGGCCAAGAACAATCCGGAACAGGTAAGCGAATTTCACGACCACAGTATAACGGAAGCGTTAGACAAAACGATTACGAATCCGGCTGTTATAAAATATCTGGCGGGCTTCTTTTATCCGGCTGAGCCAATACCACTGCGTGCGGAACTGAAAAGAGAAATCCAGATTCAACTAAGTCAGGACCGCTGGCCAAGCTGGTTTATAGTGCCGCCACAGCTAAAGTACCAGGCGAAAAGACAATGGCTCTTCGAACAGTACGACTTGTTTATAAGCCGGCGAGCCAAAAGTCGTAGAATGCCTATATCGCTATACTACAAAGCGATTCTCAGCGAATACAGCCCGGACATCAAAGCCATCGAGCAAAAAGAAGAATTGCATTTCTACAGTGATTACCCATACGAAAGGTCACGGGAAATCTGGTATCAGTTGTACCGGGATTTCGGCGGCAGTCCGGAATCTCTCGAGGCAAGATGGCGCATCGCAAAACACTGGGCCGGCCAGGGTAAATTCGAGCAGGCTGATAAACTGCTTTCTGAGGCGCAAACTATGATTGGCCAACTATTGCAAACAAAGACACAAAGGCACATAGGCACAAAGGCACAAAGTGATACGCTCTTCGGACCATTTCGTCCGCCGGCTGATTCGGCAATGACGGCGTTTAAGTTAGCCGAACTGCAAAGAAAATTGAATCAGTTGCGCAGTCTTATCAGCACAGAAAATCGAACCGGCCAGCCGGCGTCGGCCAGGCGTCTGGCGAAATTCGTTATGCTGAACCCACACAGCCGGCGATTCGCCGAACACCTCGAAGAATTGCTGGAACAGATGGACAATAACGACCCGCTCCGTGACAATATCTTATTAGCCCAGACAAAACTTATCGCCGATGAGCAACTGCGGGCTGAAAACTTCGGTCAGCTCCACAAAAAATTCCAGGATACCGACGGCGGAATGCAGGCATTATACG
>CAJVYK010000115.1 GCA_913009865.1 uncultured bacterium | reverse complement strand
AGGTGCAATGGTCAGTATTATTGGCCTCGATGAAGATAAGGTTAATCAGCTTTGTGCCGAAGCCGGCGAAGGTAAGCTCTTGGCCGCTGTTAATTTCAACTGTCCGGGCCAGATTGTGATAAGCGGCGGTAAAACGGCCTGCCGGCGGGCAGAGGATTTAGCGGTAAAGTACGGCGCTGTAAAAGCCGTGCGTCTGGATGTTGCGGGTGCTTTTCATACTGAAATGATGTCCAGCGCAGCAGATGCCCTTAAAGAAGCACTGCGACAAACTGAGATTTCAGAGCCGTTAGATACCAGGGTTATTGCCAATATTGATGCTGAGTATTACACAACGGGTGAAAAAATCGCAAAAGGCCTGATAAAGCAGTTGACTTGCCCCCTTCTTTGGCAAAAATGTATGGAGAAGCTTTTGGCAGACGGAGTTGAAAAGTTTTACGAGATCGGGCCGGGCAGAGTTTTGACTGGGCTTATGCGAAGAATCAACAGAAAAACAAAGGTCATAAATATAAGCAGTTTGGATGCTATAAAGCAGTCGTTGACGTTTTGAGTTTTGTTAGGAGATTAGAAAGATGTCGGAAAAAAGACTGGCCGTTGTAACAGGTGCCGCCAGAGGGATAGGCCGGGCGATTGTTCTTGAACTGCTCAGGCAGGGTCGTATCGTTGCAGGGCTGGATATAAATGCCGAGCAGTTAAGCGAACTTGAAAATGTTGTAAAAGAAGCCGGCTTTAGCTGTGAAACACGCTGCGTGGATATAACTGATACAGCCGGGCTGACCGAGATACTTGAAGCTTTGGCTTCTGAACACGGCGGAATAGGTATTCTGGTAAACAATGCCGGTATTACCCGTGACAAGCTGATGATGCAGATGAAGGAAGAGGATTTCGACAGTGTTATAAACGTCAATTTGCGAGCCGCTTTTATGGCAACTGCATTTGCGGTCAGGTCGATGGTCAGAAACAAGTTTGGCCGTATAATAAACTTAAGCTCCATTGCGGCTCTGATGGGCCAGGCCGGTTCCAGCAACTACGCTGCGAGCAAGGCGGCTCTTATCGGCATGACAAAATCGGTGGCACGGGAAGTGGGCAAAAAGAACGTTACAGCAAATTGTATTGCACCTGGCTTTATTATGACCGAGATGACAGATGTACTGCCTGATACCGTTAAGGACGCTGCAAAACAGGTTATTCCTGTGCGCAGATTCGGCAGTGTTGATGACGTAGCAAAGGCGGTTGCATTTCTTGCAAGCGATGCGGCCGGCTACATTACCGGCCAGGTACTTTGTGTTGACGGCGGAATGGCAATGTGAAAAAAAGATAAAAAATACTTGTAGCTGAGCGATTTAGCAGGTATATTACCGCCCTAAATAAAGGTTAAGTTATTAGCGGAACGCTATACACTTTGTAAGGTTGCGAAATAAATCCGTATTTGACTAAGGAGAAGAACAAGTGAGTGCAGATGAAATAGACGTCTCGGCAATTGAAAACAAAGTAATCGACATAATATGTGAGCAGATGGGTACGGACAGGTCTGAGATAACACGCCAGACCTCATTTATTAACGATTTGAATGCTGACTCACTGGATACGGTTGAACTGGTTATGGAGTTTGAAGACGAGTTTGATATGAGCATCCCGGACGAAGAAGCCGAGAAGATACAGACGGTCGGCGCCGCGGTTGATTACATTGTCAAGGTTGCACATTCCAAAGACCAGAAATAGCGAATAAGTTTAGTATGAGTAAACGGCGAGTTGTTATTACTGGTTTAGGATGTGTTACCGCCTTAGCCGAGTCTGCTGAAGGGCTTTTTGGTGCGCTGTGCGAGGGTAAAAGCGGCGTTTCCACCATAGATTCCTTTGACGTTAGTGCATACCCGGTAAAGTTTGGGGGCGAGGTAAAAGGTTTCGACGTAACCAAATACATTGACCATCGGGAAAGCAAGCGGATGGACCGCTTCACGCAGTTTGCCGTGGCTGCGGCGACACAAGCTGTGAATGACAGCGGGCTTGATTTTTCGAAAGAGGATGTTTTTCGTACCGGTGTCATCGTGGGGACTGGTATAGGCGGTATAAAGGAAATTGAGGAGCAGCACAAAAGGCTGTTAAAAAAAGGGCCAAGGAAGGTTTCTCCATTTTGTGTTCCCAAGCTTATGGGTAATGCCGCCTGTGGCAACATTGCCATTCGTTACGGCCTGAAGGGTCCCAATATTTGTATCGTTAGTGCCTGCGCTTCCGGCAGTCACGCCATTGGCGAAGCTTTTTACAACATCGCTGCGGGGCGAAGCGACATTATGGTAACCGGCGGCTCCGAAGCTGCCCTTACGCCGATAGGATTGGCCTCATTTTGCGCTTTGAAATCTCTAAGCACCCGAAATGACGACCCTACAGCGGCTTCGAGACCATTCGATAAGGATAGAGACGGCTTTGTGCTTTCCGAGGGCGCCGGCATTGTGGTCTTAGAAGAAGCCGAGCACGCTAAAAAACGCGGTGCGAATATATACGCTGAGCTTCTCGGTTATAGTGCGACCGATGACGGCTACCACATTACCGCCCCCCTGCCGAAAGGGTGCGGTGCAGCGAAAGCAATGGAACTGGCGCTGATTGATGCCGGCGTAGAAAAAGAAAAAGTTGACTATATCAACGCGCATGGGACAGGCACCGAACTAAATGACATAGCTGAAAGTGCAGCTATCAAATCTGTTTTCGGCGACTATGCGTATAAACTGGCCGTCAGTTCGACGAAAAGCTGTCTCGGACACCTGCTCGGAGCAAGCGGTGCGGTCGAACTTATAATATGTGTAAAAGCCATTAACAAATCAGCTGTCCCCCCCACTATCAATCTGGACAATCAGGACCCTGCCTGCGATCTTAAAATGGACTATGTACCGCTGCATGCCCGCCGGCAGGAAGTCAATGTCGCGATAAGCAATTCTCTCGGCTTTGGCGGCCATAACGCCTGCCTGGTCGTAGGGAAAGTTAGCGTATAGCGTATAGCGTATAGCGTTTAGATTAAAAACATCTCCAGTTTGTTTAGCTGTCGCCGGCACGACGACGAGATAAGCTTTTGAAATGAACTTAACCGCTTTCGGCGTCCGAAGGACACCTGACGGTGGAACTTTTTTGGACAGGATAAACACGATTAACAGAGGTTCGAAGTGCCTAAAATGTAAATGCACAGCATCCCTTCGGGAGTGCCTATAGTTGTGGAGTATTTTTTAACTTTAGCTCACTTTAGTTCACTTTTCACTTCACACTTTAGCTCATTTCAGACACTTTCGTATATCCTGTAAATCCTGTCAAAAATACAAATTCCTATACTATGAACACATTCTGGGCTTGTTTACTTCTGGTTGCGGGGCTTCTAATACTATGGAAGTGCGCCGAGCTGTTGGTAGCCGGAGCGGTTGGCTTAGCAGAACGGCTCGGCATCAGCCAGCTTATCATCGGGCTGACAGTTGTAGCTATGGGCACATCGGCGCCTGAGGTGGCTGCAAGCATCGCCGCCGCCGTCCGAAGCGCCGGCGACGTGGCTATCGGCAATGTTTACGGCTCCAATATTGCCAACCTGGCCCTTGTCGGCGGTTTGTGCGCTATTATTCGGCCAATCAGAATCCAATCCCGTATTTTCAAGCGAGAGATACCCGTAATGCTGCTGGTATCGCTGCTGCTGTGGCCGGTACTGCACAATCTATATCTGTCCCGGCCGGAAGGTCTTATACTGCTAAGCGTCTTTGCTGTATTGATACTGCTGACAGTGTATATGGCACGAAAAGATAAAAAAATAGCCACAGAGAACACAGAGGGGAAAATATCGAATATCGAATATCGAATATCGAACACCGAAGTAAAAAAGAACGACAATAATGAACGCAATACGCAATACGCGATACGCAATACGAAACAGTGCGTGCTGTTTGTTGTTATTGGCTTGGCGGGGTTGGCGCTGGGGGCGGATATAACTGTGCGTGGGGCGGTGTTTATCGGCGAGCGAATCGGTTTGAGTAAGGCCGTTATCGGGCTGACTATTATCGCTATCGGCACTTCTCTGCCGGAGCTTGTAACCTGCGCGGTAGCTGCCGTTAAGAAGCAGAACGATATTTCCATTGGTATTATGGTCGGCTCCAACGTCTTTAATGCATTACTTGCCATTGGCGTAGCCGGCCTGGTTCGGCCATTCGCGATATCACAACGGCTGGCGGGGGTCGATTACTGGATTATGGTTATCATCAGCGTCGCTTTTGCTCTGATGGCCCTGATTGGCCGGCGCATCAGTCGAATCAATGGTACGCTGCTGCTCTGCGGATATATTGCATACCTGGTATATTTATTAGCGTTTACCTGTGGCAGAGCTAGCGGATAGCGTTTAGCGTATAGTTTAGCCCTCAGGCCTGCCTGGGGGTTTTATTTTGGTCGTGGCAATCTCAAAATATTTAGCCCTCGGCTCCGCCGGGGGGTTATGTATTCCCGAATTTATTCGGTTTTCCTTACCATTTAGCCCCCTGCATTGCAGGGGGTTCTCATTCACTTCGCCCTACTGATTTGATTGACCTGTCCCCGCGCGTCGCTGGCGGGGATCCACTTCCCCTAACATTCCCATTGAATTAAGACTGGTAATCGTTAAAATGGTGCGGTGAAAGCTTTTCTGAAAAGGGGATATTATGAAAAAAACTATTATATTTACTCTGTTGGGTTTTGTGATAGGACTTGCCTTAGGTCATATAGTAACAATGGCTTTTACCGGTTACAAAATAGCTACAGCCATGTTCATGTTACAAGAAAAAGAAATCTTTGAAATGGAAGAAGTTGCGGTTCAGGCGTATTATGATGAGCCAAACGAAGTGGCTGTCTGGGCGTTAGAAAACCATATTAAAACATTGAACAGGTTAAAAGAAAAGCGTAGTTCTTACGGCGTTGAAGATCCTTATTTTATTCTTTCTCCAGCTCAATCTTTAGTGTTAACCCATGCAAGACTTGGGCAATTGTACAAGAAGATGGGCTGCATTGAGAAATCCAAGCATAACTTTGAGCAGGCGATGTCCAACATTGAAAATGCCAAGCTGAAAGCAATTAAAACAGAAGAGGATTTGGTTGTTCTTATAAACAGATTAGACAAAGAAATTAGGCAAGAATAACAATCGTTAAAATGGTGCGGCAGGGAAAATTTAAAGATAAAAAATCAAAGAGCAAAGTTACAGATTAAAGTTCAAAAAGGGCTTGGTGGTGAAAACTTTTCTGAAAGGGATATTATGAAAGGATCATCAAAACAAGTTTGGACTGTAAGATTGCTTGCATTATTGGTCCTGTCATTCGGTTTTTCATTTCTTGTGAGCATAGCTCCTGAAAATAAACGGATATTCAAAAAAAGGATTGAAATAAGAGTTAACGAAAATGTGGGTGAAATTGTGGCTGCAGTCGAAAAACTTGGCAGAGATGACATACACATAAAAATCAAAGACGAATCATTTTGGTTTGTCAGAAAACCGAGGCTTCTCTGGGGAGGGGCTGGTTTATTTGTCGCTTTTGGCATGTTACTGGGAATCTACCACGCAATATATTGCATCATAAGTAGTCTATTAAACCGAAAGGAAAGAGACGATAATTTGTTGAATCCTATCTAACTGGTAAATTCGGCCGCCCCCGCAATTTATTGCTGGGGTTATTTTGGGAAAGAAAAAGGGAAAGAAAAAGGGTCAGGAGCATTATCCCCGTAACCCGCAATTCTCGTCAAAACAAAAATCCGTGAAATCCGTGGCCCCACTAATTGATTATTGATGAATGATTCCTTCGACTCCGCTCAGTCCTATGGACTCCCAAGGAGGACAAGTATTGATTATTTCTCTGCGTCCCTCTGCTGTTTTCTGACTTCTG
>CAJVYK010000114.1 GCA_913009865.1 uncultured bacterium | reverse complement strand
AGCAGAAGACGGCATACGAGATAAAGGAATGTGACTGGAGTTCAGACGTGTGCTCTTCCGATCTTGTTCATAAGATTTCAACACAAGCAATTCAAAACACACTCTAAAAAACCTTCCGCTGATGCCATAGACAAATATAATCTCTTAAAAGCATCAGGCAAGCTCAATACAGAAGAACAAATAGATGCCTTAGTATCAGAACCAGAATTCGATAAGATATTAAAGGTTTTTGATTCTGAGTTTATATGGGCTGCAGGAAAATATACAGTAACGTTTGAATTTGACTCTCCCAATAAGTTCACATATCAGAAAAGCAAATACACTTTTAACTTGAATCAGAATGATATTGAGATTCTTAGGACGAATCTTAACAATATAAAAGATAGTTTAATTCAAACCGCAAAGGCTGGCGTCATACCAGAGTATCAATCTGCCGAGATATCTTGGCAGTGGAGGTATCCTGAGTTGATAGAAGAATGACTGGTCGCCAGCTTTTGAGTAAAATTAACTAATAGGAAAAGTAAAATGACTATAATCGACACTTCTAAAATTATTATTGAACAGGCGAGTCCTTCGACTGGCTCAGGATAAATATTGAAGAAGCAACGGGAACTTCTTATACTGGTAGCATAAAATCAGTGGAAATCATGTTGTCTATTATTATGTTGGCCGATGGAGTAATACATGTCAGCCACGTGCCTGTTACATAACTCCCAGACATGCAGTAAGCGAAAAACTATCGAACGGACGAGATGTGATGATCTTGTCCGAATAGTCTATGCTTACGACTGGAACACACATTCCGACAATCCGGCACTGATTCATGATGAGGTTATGAGTGTAATCAAGGATCTTAAGCGGGAATTTCCTGTCAGGTTCTCATTTCACTCTCTTGGAGCAAAAGACGGGAGCATTTACTGTGATATTTGTCGCCAAATCAAGTCGTCCGATGTCGCTCTGTTCGACTTAAGCACGTACAATCTAAACGTGATTCTAGAACTTGGCATAGCCATCGGAGTCGGGACATATGTTTTCCTTCTCAAGTCGAGACATTACCAACAGAGGCAGACAGCTCTGTCAGACCTCAACGGAATTCTGGAATACCGATTCTATAGACGATTAGGTCGGCTGACCTTTCAGACAGACTTCCGGCACAGCTTGAGATCAAAGCTTCGCCTCGTCGCAAAGAAATGCATGAAGTGCAGCCAAGAATAGACCGGCCAACCAGAAAATGACGGTGTAAAATGTATGGGAGTACAAAATGAAGGTTTGGGTAACTACAATACAACCACCCGGTTGTGATGCTCATATATTCGGTGTTCACTACACGTGGGAAGGAGCATGGGCAAAACTTAGTATGGAGCACTATAACATACATGAATGCAAGGGTGCGAATGGCAAGTGTGAGTGTGACTTTAATATCAACGTACCTCATTACCACGGAACAGCAGATATGCCCGGGCCAGAGTATGGAGAGGTTCAGGTCGGAGGCCCAGTTGGGCGAGATATTTTTTGGACTGCCGACCAGTTTGATATTGAATGAAGAATAACCGGCGACAGTTATCTGTTTGTTATTCTTCCGCTACGCTCCGGACGATGTCTGCGAACTCTGTGGCTAATCCTTCAACTAACGCTCAGGACAGCTTTATAAAACCACCGCAATCGTATTACTCGGCTGGCTCTCGCCCGCCTTATTGACGGCCTTTACCCGGTGTTCGAGACGTGAGCCGGTTGGTTTCTAATCCTAAAGCGTTACATCCAAGGGGGTTATGGGGCTTAAACGAACGGTTGCCATACAAGCGAGAATGAATTCCTCCTCGACGGAAATGATTTTCTCCGTAGCGAGAAAGAATTCCGCTTCGACTGGATTAGATTTTTCCGGAGCGAGATTGAATATCTCTACGGCGAGAATAAATATCTCCGAAGCGAGACTGGATTTATATGAGGCGGAAAAGAATTCTTCCACGGCAAGAATGAATATCTTCGCAGCGAGATTGAATATCTCCGCGGCGAGAATAGTTTTCTCCTTGACAAAAAGAAAAGAAACCGTTATCAGTTATCCGTTATCTGACTTCTAATTGAAAGGTTGAAAAATGGCGGACTATATTCCAGATACTGATGGACAGTTTGCGGCGTGGGCGAACAATTTTATGGACTATGCCGATGGTCATTTAGCCGATTTGGGGCTAACCGCTGCTGATTTGGTGCAGTTATCGAATATGCAGGCGGATTTTAATGCGAAGATGAGCGACCATATCACCGCTCGCCAAGCTGCTCAATCCGCCCGGCAGGCAAAGGACAGCAGTCGTGATGAATTTAAGTCAGCGATAAGACACCTTGTCCGCCAGCTTCAGGTGTCCGATGCAGTCGATGACCCTGAGCGGGAGGCGCTGGGGATTACGGTGGCTGATACGATTCGCACCGCCAATATAGCCAAGATAACCACAAGGCCGATAGGTCAGGTTGATACCAGCCAGAGGCTGCGGCATAAGATTCGCTTTGTAGATGAAGCAACCCCGACAAGAAGGGCAAAGCCGGCAGGGATTATGGGTTGTGAGATTTGGGTTAAGGTATTACCCGCAGGTGATGCCGCTCCGGTGGGGGCTGATGGGCTTAGCTTTGTGTTTATGGATACCGCAAGCCCGCATACGGTCGAATACGAAGGCGGCGATGGCGGCAAGATGGCCCATTATATGCTGCGATGGGTAAAGAGGGGCGGTCAGAAAGGCCCGTGGTCAGAAACCATCAGCGCTACGATAACGGCGTAAAGACAGTTGGACTCAGACATCCGCCGTATATCCGCAGAATCCGTGATTCAATGAATAGCCCACGAGTTCTCTGCGGTTCAAAAAGTGCTTGTTTTTACGGATTTCTGTAAAGTTATATATATACCAAACAATTTCCCGTTTTGATTCACCTTTTTCAGCTCAGGGCGTTCCCTGTACCAGAACGGTTCAGGGCGTGATGAACCAATCCGAAAAACACCGAAATTTGTAAACTTAGGCAGCTTTAGTGTTGACATTCAGGAAGAAAACTGGTATAGTCCTATAAGAAGTGGCCGAGAATTTGCTGTCCGGCTCCGGTCTTGTAATGCTGGGCGAAAACAGGCGTGGATTGGCTCGCCAGGGCGGCGAAGTGGCCAGTAGAAGCGAAGAAGAGGAAAGAGACACTACAAGGGCGTCGGGTGTTACCCGACGCCCTTCGTGCATATCGCTATCTCAAGGATGTATCGATAAATTGTCATTGTGAGGAGCAAAGCGGTTGCGAGGCCTGGCAATCTCAAATTTTCGATGAGTTAAAAGACCACGCAGATAAAATCCGGCTCCTGGATTGTCCTAAAAAAGTTTGCATTTGATAGTTGACTGGTTATACTAAAGAGCAATCGAATGGATTTCGGGGACAAAAATGGCAGGAAGCAGACCCTCGGTAGTTGTAGTTGGCGGCAGCTATGTGGACATAGCGATAAGGTGCGGCCAAATCCCCTCTGCCGGTCAATCTGTATCCGGCTCAGGCCTGGCATACACAGCTACCGGTCCTGGTCCGAACCAGGCAGCCGAAGCTGCCCTGTGCGGCTGCGAAGTGCATCTTATCAGCAAGGTCGGCGGTGACCCATTCGGTCAAATGGTCAAGGCAAATCTGGCTGAGTACAACATCAACACTAACTTCGTCTATACCGCTGAAGCCAAAAATACCGGCGTTGTCGTTACGCTGGTTAATGCCGAGGGTGAAAACGCTGATTGTACATACACCGGAGCCAACAGTGCTTTACTGCCCCAGGATATCGAGACCGCTGAGCAGGTTATCTCCGAAGCTAATGTCTGTTTGATTCACGGCCGACTGCCGCAGGAGGCGATTACCAAAGCCATTCGCTGCGCAAAACTGCACGGCACCATGGTCATTCTCAATCCTGCAAGACCGATAGAGCGGCCCGGCTGGGAAAACAGTGCTCTGCCTATCGAATATTTTAGCGCCAATATCCTGATACCGAATCTTTACGAAGCTGCTGATATTACCGCACAGTCCACTGCCAACATTCGCACCGCCAAGCTCATCGGCTCCGACCTTGTTGCCCGCGGCGCCGATTCTGCGGTCATAACGATGGGCAAACGCGGCTGTATGGTTGTTGATAGAGCCGGCGCCGACCATATCCCGGCTTTCGAGGTTGAGCTTGTTGACCAGACCTGTTCCGGCGATGCCTTCGCGGGGGCGCTGGCCGCCTACTGTGCCGTGAAGGACGATGTAAGAGAAGCGGTTAAGTTCGCCGGCGCCGCCGGAGCTTTGGCCTGCACAAAGTTCGGCTCGATTGAGGCGCTGCCCACGAAAGCCGAGATTATCGAGTTACTGCAAAAAGAAGATATAGAATAATTACCACGGCAGCCAATGGCTTTTCAGAGAGAAAAACAACACATATCCGCAAGTCAGTTACTTCAGGTCCTTGCCGACGGAGATGACATCCAACTAAGCCGGTGCACCATCACCGGCGTACTTGACATTAACCGGCTCTTTGACCCCGCCGAAAAGTTCCAGACCGAAAAACTGCCGCAGGGGCGGAATCAAGACTTAAGGACTCTGATACTGTCTCAATCGATAGTCTTTGACAAATGCAGCTTCGAGGAAAACATTGTTTTCGCCGGTCCCTGGTCGGAGCCGGATAGCGTTACCGTCGAGTTCAAAAAAGATGTAATCTTCAACAGCTCGGTATTCAAGGGTCAGGTGCGCTTTAGAAACGCCGTATTCGGCGGCACTGCCGGCTTTGACGGCTGTATGTTTGATGGGGTTGTAACTTTCAAAAACGCTGTTTTCAGCCAGGATGCGAAATTCAGAACAGCTGTTTTCAACAGTTACGGTCTGTTCGGCAGCGCCCTTTTTAAAAAATCCGCCAGGTTTGCGAATACCCATTTTGTAAAGGGTGTAAATTTTTCAGAAGTAAAATTTTTGGGCCAAACAGATTTCGGCGGCGTTTATTCATCGAGCAGAGCGGTGCCGGCTTATGACTCGGTTTTCTTTGCCCGCCGTCGTTTTGGTGAGGATGAGAGCTTCTGGCGTTTCGTCAAGCAGTCCGCCCAGGAGGCCGGCTATTATCAGTTGGCAGGTGAGTGTTTTTATAACGAGCGATGTGCCCGTCTGTGGCAGAAGCTGCGAGGGCCCGGCTATGAGACCATCTCGCTGTTAAAGAAACTGGGGCGTTTGATTTGGTCCGTGCGGTTGTTGCCGGAGCTTGTTTTTGGACGACTGCTTTTCGGCTACGGCGAAAGGCCGGTCAGGGTTCTGGTCGCAAGCGCACTGATTATCGTTGCCTGTGCATTTTTCTATTCGCAGCCCGGCTCGCTTGTCTATCGAGAAGGGCCCATTGAGCCGTCGTTTTTCCAGGGCCTGTACTTTAGCACGATAACATTTACTACGCTCGGCTACGGTGATTTTTATCCTTCACCTCACGGCCTCTGCCGACCACTGGCGATGGCCGAGGCCGCAGCCGGCGGATGCCTGATGGCTCTGTTTGTAGTGTGTCTGGCAAAACGTTTCTCACGCGGTTAGAGCAATTCAAACTTGCCTGTTCAGTTTATGTTTATTGCGGGAATCTGTCGGAAAGTCAGTGAAATTGAGATAAAAGTTTGGTACTATAG
This sequence comes from uncultured bacterium, assembly GCA_913009865.1. Lineage (GTDB taxonomy): Bacteria > Planctomycetota > Phycisphaerae > Sedimentisphaerales > Anaerobacaceae > CAJVYK01. The sequence continues at coordinate 254 of CAJVYK010000114.1, read as the reverse complement.
TAATTGAAATGCACAAGTCGAACTGCACGTTTGCATTTTCACGAGTTTTTCTTTTAAGGATTATTTAATGCCATTTAAAACATTTGGTCTTTCAGATCCACTGGTTCAGGGGATATTGGCGACAGGTTACACAGCCCCCACGGAAATACAGTCGCAGGCAATACCGGCGATAATTAAGGGCAGCGATATCATCGGCTGCGCCCAGACGGGTACAGGCAAGACGGCGGCGTTTGTGCTGCCGATACTGGATCGTC
>CAJVYK010000113.1 GCA_913009865.1 uncultured bacterium | reverse complement strand
TTATGACTAAGCAGTTCGACCTGAACTGGAACGCCAAGCGTATATTCGCCTGGGACGGTGAAAAATACACCACTTACTCCGCAACCGGTAATCATGCGATTGTTGATTCAACAGGTAACACACCGCACGTAGTCAATGGCCCGTTAACCGCTGGCATCATACCCTGGGGATATGGCTTTTACACGTATGAGAAGTTCTCTGCTGCTGAATCCTCAGCAGTCGAGAAATATATCGACGGCCAAACGCAGATACATCTGACGCTTAACAATTCAGATGGTTCGCAAATGCTCTTTGTGCTGGACCCAGCGAAAGATTACACCGTAACCTCTTATTCAACAAGATATCCCGATAATTCGATGACGTACAAATATTATGACAATTATCAATTGATATCGGAGAATTGGGTTCCTGCTACCATTTTGATAGAGCGTTATGAGGCTGGAACAAATAGATTATTAGCTCGTGATTTGTGGGATATCACTTCTATCAATGGAAATGTTCCCGAAATCGGCAGCTTCGATATCAGCTATGAAGCTGATGCATTGATAGAACACTTTTCTTCCGTTATCGATAAACCCGTAATGTATCGCTATTCGGATACAGTTGATACAGACCTGCTCCTGGCTGACAGGTTAGCGTTTGCAGTCTCTGAAGGCACACAAACCCAGAACTGTGCAACGGCAGCGTTAAAATATGTTACCGGCCAGTTAGATAAGAACGTTACCGATTCTCAGCTTGCCGAACTGGTAACCGAACCGAACAACGACACAAGCCTTTTGGCGATGAAACAATTTGCACAAGGCCTGGGTCTTTACTCTCGTGCTGTCAAAACCGATATCCAGACACTTAAGAGTTTGAGCGGCTGCGAGGTAATCTTGTATATTCCCGGCAAGAAACATTTCGTTGTGCTTGGTGATATTGATAATGACTATGTAAGAATTATAGATTTGACAAAGAACAAATTCTACTATCGCACCGATACTGACTTCTTCGGTATGGATTGGACTGAAGGTGTAGCTCTTTTGATTTCCAATCAACCTATTGCAGGCAGCTTTAATGATATTAGCGATACCCAACTTAGCAATATAACCGGTGCTGCAGGCTATTCCTGCACAAACCTCCTTCAGGAATATGATGTAGTATTTTGTAGCGATACTGGCAATCTGTGTGGGGGCTACTACGAGGAGTACTATGAGCGGTGGGGTTGCGAAACCGCCGATAGCGGTAGTTGTAGTAGCTCTGTTCTGATTAGGTATAAAGAAAGCCCCTGTATAGAAGATATTTACATTCCCGAAGCTTGCGATATAACAGGTGAATGGACGTACTACTACATGCGGGCATGTGCTTAAGTTAATCCAAAGCGAACTCTGGCAGGCTGGGATGAGTCACACCCCAGACCTGCCCTTTCTATTCACTATTCACTAACAACTGTTCAGTTATAAAACAACCATTTCCGTGTTACTTGGCGGACTTTCGCCGCCGGAAACGTTTATGCCGTTATCGTTGCACTGACGGTTTCCGACCACGGGCCTTTATCGCCGCTGGTCTTAACCCATCGGAGCATATAATGAGCGGTCTTTCCGCCATCTGCGCCATCGTATTCTACAGTATAGGGGCTTGCCGTATCCAGCGTTACAAAGCTAAGCTCGTCGGGGTCGGCTGGCGGCGCTTCTCCCTGTGCGGTGACCTTTACCCAAATCTCACAGCCCATCACCCCCTGAGGTTTGGCCCGACTTGTCGGGGTCGCCTCATCGACAAAGCGAATCTCATGACGCAACCGCTGGCTGGTATCGACCGCTCCTATCGGCCTTGTAGAGATACCGCCGGTAGCGGTGGTCTTGATTGTATCAGGTACGGTAATTCCAAGCGCTGCGCGCTCGGCATCATCGACATCGCCCGACGCCTGAAGCTGCCGCACCAACGCCCTGATTAGTGATTCGAGTGTATCGCGACTGGCATCCTTTGCCTGCCGTGCCGATTGGGCTGCCTGCTGGGCGGTAACATTATCTGATATTTTCGTATCAAAATCTGTCTGGGCAGTCGATATAGGTATTATATCGGGGAGGCCTATACCTAACTCTGCGAGGTGGGTGTTGGCATAGGTAACAAAGTTGTCCACCCACGCCTGAAATCCTGTGTCACTTCCTGGGATGTAATCTGGCATTTTCAAGTCCTTTCAATAAAAAAGTTACAATATGTTTTCCCTGCTCCGCGAGTTATCCACTCCACGGAGTAAATCGTCCACTCGGCGGAGACAGTCTCTCACTCCACGGAGTAGGTCATTCGCTCCAGGGAGTAGGTCTCTCACTCCACGGAGGCAGTCGTTCGCTCCAGGGAGTAGGTCATCCACTCCACGGAGGCAGTCGTTCGCTCCAAGGAGTAGGTCATCCACTCCGCGGAGTGAGTCATCCGCTGCCCTCCGCGAATCTCTCGCTGTTGTCAAAAGGGCTGTTTTTAGGCCAAAAAACGAATTTAATTAGCCATAAAGTAAGCTTGTTTTACTTCGCAGGAGCTTTATTTTGCTTCGGGGTATCTTTGCTCTGCTGCAGCTCCTTTTTATTCTCTGCCAAGCACTTTGTCCTTACGTCTTCAATTAGCCGTGAAGCTATTTTGGAGATTTCTATTTTTTCTTCTGATTTTGTCATCAGTGTTAGAGTCCTTAAAATTCATAGAACCTTTTTTACAAATCCCCGGCAAACGCTCCTTTAGCTGCTGGTTACACAGATTCGACAGTCTGACACGTGTCAGTTTGTCCGGCGCAGATTGCGACCATAGTTATATATAGGCGCAGGTGAGAGGTAAGATGTTGATTGTAAAATTTAGTTTTTTAGAAAAAAAGGCGAGGTGGCGGAACCCGGCTGGGGGGGAAACCGTGGAACCACACTGCCTCGCCGAGGTTTATAAAACTGCACACGAGCAGCTTGATTTCAGTTAAATCGATTATACAGCCAGGAAAACACGGTAGCAAGATATTTACTTGTGGAATTAAAAAGGAATGGATAGCCATAGAACACAGAGAAACGAGCAATGTCAACTGGTTTAACCATGGATTTCGCTGATTAACACTGTTTTTGCTACGAACCACGAACTAACGACTAAAGACTATATACAAACGACTATTTCTTGCCACAGAGACCGCTGAGGTCGCAGAGAAAAGGAATTCCTGTCGAGATACGAACTATTGGACTGGATTACAGGATTGTGGCCACAGAGAACTTAGAGATTTCAATAGGAAATATAAAATAGAAAATAATCAATTAAAACGGACGCAGATTAACGCTGAACAGCACCTCGTAAATGGCATTTATTTTATTGGCCAGCCAATGTGGTGTCGATTGTTATCCAAGCAAACTATCTGCTCTTTTAATCAATCTGATTACTTTTTAACTTCTTAACTTTTTTGTTAGTCAGATAGTTTTTGCCGGACACTACCTTTCTGCCCGATTTTGCCTCAAGCTCTTTTCTTGCCGTTCCTGCTACCGAACCGCCTTCAATGGCAGCCTGTTTATTCTCATCAAATCCCTGTGTGTCCTTATTGCGGGTAATCTCGGTCGTGGCGGCCTCTCCAAGCATCGAAAAAATCAGCTCAAGGTCATTCATATGGTCTCGTAAGTTCTGGCGTTTTAGACCTTTGAGCTTTTTGTATTCGGAGGGCGTTATACCAAAAGCGGCTTTGGATATTTCAGCGGTGAGGATAGCGTAATTTTTCTGCTCTTTAACGCCGCGGTCTTTCCATTCGTCGGTAAGTTCCTCACGAATTGCTATCGAACGCACCCGCTTTTCAATCCAGTCGTCAGGGTAACCTTTGGCCTTATAAAGTGCCCGTGTTCGCTTGGTTGCCAGTTCAGGGTCTTCGATTTCCTGGATGCGTTCATAGCCGACCTTGGCAAGCCATCGCTTAAAAGGCTCTGCCTTTGGGCTGGGTATAGTCTGGATAATACGAAATAATGTTTCCGTATCCGCACAATCCGTTGTTCTGGACTTCCCATCCGCTGAGACTAATTTCAACTGTCCGATTTTTTCGGACACTTCATCATAGCCTTCCTTTACGAGCTTTTTCTTCAAATCGCTCCAATATTTGCGAGATCTGCCTGAATCTGTTAATGCCTCAATAACATCAATTATGGAAAACCACCATTCGTTGCCGTGAATAGTTTTCCTGATTTCCTTGCCCTTAAACAACGCTATCTGCGTAGATTGTTCAGCGTCAGCCATTATTTGCTCTTTCTAAAAACTATCGCAAACTATTACTTTTTCTTAGCGCTCTCTGTCCTAATGCAGATTTACAATGCCTTAATGCAAGTTTGCTTTGTCGTATATCACGTTTACAACGCCGCGATGTAAACGTGCAACGCCTCAGATTATGTTTACTTTACGACATATCATGCTTACTCCGTCATAAAGTAAGCTTACAATGCGGCGGAGCAGGCTTACTTTGCCACATATCACGCTTCACCTGTGGCATATCACGCTTACTTTATGACATATCACGCTTCACCTGTGGCATATCACGCTTACTTTATGACATATCACGCTTACAATGCGGCATTGTAAATTAACAAATCGCTGTTTTAAGCCCAAAAAGGCGATTTTTGGCTGTTATCTGCCCTTAACTATCGCAAACTATCTGCCTTTTTGCTAATTCAGCGTGTTTCATTCTATTGGCCAGCCGGTGTGGGTGCCTTATTTATCAACCTCATAAACTTTTAGAACTTCATCACCATAGTGATTGATTACCTTAACGGCGATTTTGCCGGTATCAGGTTTATTGAATGGTCGGCTTTTAGTCAAATACAGCGATGACCAGGCGTCCTCATCAATCTCAGCCCTCAGTGCACGCTTTAGCTTGTCATATGGCTTATCAGCTCCGGTAAAGTAAGCATGGCGGACAAAGAAACTCTCCCCGTTGTAATTTGTATCGATGAACCAGCAGGCAATGTCATCAGTTGTATTGCTGCGGATTTCTCCCGTGGTGGGATCGTATATATCCAAGCCCTTGATTTCTACCTCGATTTTGCCGTCTTTGGTATTAACTTTCAAATCCGGTTCGCCGAATACCATAAACAAATTGCCCGAACCGGTTTTCTTGAGGAACTCATCGCCCATTTGCAAATCAGCGTTGATTCTGGTCGGAAGCACTGTAAGCTTACCATACCGTTTGGCTTCCTCAGACACATGAGGATCGAATGCAAACCCACACACAATCAACAAATCATAACCTATCCCCTGCACCGCTTCTTTAGCTGCCTCTTTAACTAACTCCGGGCCGACGGTTCCGTGCTCCGGGCCGATACATACCGCTACACGGCAGGTCTTGCCATCCTTTTCGGTATATTCACCCTCAGCGTGAATCCAGATGCCGGGATGTACTTCCAGCCGGTCAAATTTTAGCCGTTCGTTTTTGATAGTGTTCTGGACGCCTGCTTTTTTGAGATTGTCGATTATAATATTGCCGAATTGACCGGCACCTACCATTTTCATTGTCCAGCCGTCTTTGCCAACCTCAGCTAAGTCTCTCTTTTCTTCCATGCTTATTGTTCTATGCGGTGATAAGCTTTCCATTGTAAATGGGCCTGTTACACGGAGACGCTTATTGTCCTGGTATGGCTTATCATAGAGCACTTCCATACCGCTGCATCGAGCGATACTGGCGTCGATTTGGCTTTGCCTTTGCTGGCGAAGCTGCCACCATTCTTTGAGCAGGTCTTTTGCTTGTTTAGGCCAGTCTTTTTCGGCCTCACGCGGGACTTGCCAATCCTCAAAGGATAGATCGGAAGAGCGTCGTGTAGGGAAAGAGTGTAGATCTCGGTGGTCGCCGTATCATTAAAAAAAAAAACCAAAAAAAGAAAAAAAACAAACAGAAAAGAGCTTAAAGACCATACAGA
>CAJVYK010000112.1 GCA_913009865.1 uncultured bacterium | reverse complement strand
CTGGATTCACAGAGCGGGGCAGGAAAGTTCTGGCCTGCTTTAGCGTATCTGTTGAAGAGCAGGAGGCGTCGGGGCGGCTCGGCGCCGACAGGATTAGTGCCGAATTGATAAATCTTATTGCCCAGGGTTGTGCCGAGAGAAAATTGAAATTTTCCGAAGTTGCGGTGGCTCTGGATTGTGCAATGTTTATGCAGCATAATGTGCACAGCGAGTTTGACGACGTAAAACAAATCGGTCAGACCATCAGATTCGATACCGAGGAAGCTCTTGCCACTGACGTAAGCAACTTTGCGATGGCTTTCAAAATAGTTTCAAGCAGGCAAACCGGCTCGGAACTAACAGTTTTTACAGCGCATCGCAAAATATTGTCGGAGGTCATCGGTTCTTTGCAAAGCAATAACATCGACCCCGTAACCATAGAGCCGGATGTTAATTGTCTGTCAAGGTTTATTTGGGAAAATGTGTCCCCGCCTGAATCCGAGCGGGTCAGGACTTTATTTGGGATACTTTCCTGTCGCAGCGGTTATTTTATTGTTCCTGTTTTATTGGGGGCTCAAAAAACATCAGCTATGCGGACGTTTCTGGTCGGTACGACGCAGGACAGAAGCGAATTGCTTGCAAGAGAGGTGCCTGTAACGATGGCTTTGCTTGGGTCCGGCGAGCCGATAAATTGTATTAAAGTCTTCGACTCTGCCGAGTCTGTAAACGTACAGACGCTTGGTGAAGAACTGGGTATTGAGGCCGACTTTGTCGACCTGGCCCAGGCCGCAGGGCTTAATGCGGAGGCGTTAGCCGATTGTAGCGACACGGTTGATTTTGCAATTGCCTATGGGGCAGCGCTGGCTCATTCGGAGAAGGCACAAAGCGTAAATTTCCGCAGCGATTTTATGCCCTTTCAGGGTAAAAAAGTTCGGCTGCAAAAAGCGCTGAAGTTCGCAAGTTACTCTGTTGTCGTTCTTGTGCTCGCTGTCGGGCTGTATTTTCAGATGCAGTTGTTACAAAAAAATAAATACCGAAGCCGGCTGCGCAGCAAATTCGAGAAACAGTACTCAGCCGTTATGTTAGGCAAAAAACCACCAGCTAAATCCAACCCCACAAAAAAACTTGCAGGCGAATTGAGACGTATTAGAGATGTTAAAAGCGGGCAGTTAAATGTCGCCGGCACCGAATCCGTATCGGCAAAGCTGACACTTCTGCTCGAAGCGTTTAACAAATGTGCAGCACAAACTAAACTGCAGATAGATTCGATTACCATTACCGCCAAGAACATCAGTATAGCAGGCAGCACCTCCAGTCGGAAAAATACGCTGAAATTGTTCGAGGCAATCAATAAGGGCAAACTGCAAATACTGCAGCAGAACCTTGACGCCAAAGGCGGACGCGATAATTTCCGTATATCAGTTATGCCGAGAAAATAGTTATTTCTCTTGTCATTGCGAGCGCAGCGAAGCAATCTAAATGCTAACGACTAAATACTAAATGCTTATGAAAGACATTTATAAAAATCCGATTTTGTATTATATCCTCGTTCCCGCTGTAATCGCCCTGTGGCCGTTATTTATCAGGGCTGTACGTTTGCCGAGCGCAGAGCAAAGCTGGACGAAGGACAAGGCCCAGTACATAAAAGCCCAGAAAGTAATGGCGGAAATTTTAGCTATTGACCCTGATCGGCTGGAGTTTGTTGACTCTAAAACAACTGCTGCTGAATTTGATTATGCCATTGCTGTTGAGAAGGTCGCCAGTCTGTGTAAAATACCGTCGACCAGTTACAAGCTCAGTTCGGGAATACTGATAACTTCCGGCGGACAGAAAAGCCAGAATGCCAAGTTGGCTCTAAAGCGGGTCGGCCTGACGAAGTTTGCTAAATTTCTCTCTGCTATCCAGCTTCGCTGGGCGAATTTGCAGTGCACAAAGGTTAAGCTGACCAGAAAGAAAGGCCTGGCCGAGACCTGGAACGTAGACCTCGAATTCAAGTATTACTATTAACTCTAATCAGGGCTTGCTGAATAAGTTTTAAGTTCTTATTTTACAGGTTAATACAGATAGATTATACTTGCTCAGGTGAACAGATTTAACCGATAACAGCTAAAAACCCTTGCACTTGGAGGACACGGATGTATCTCAAGCAAGCCCCAAAACAGTTGACGTTTAAAGATTTTTATCTTCCCTTCGGCGGCAAACCTCGTAGCGATAACCGCTGGGAGCATTATTGATCAAGGAACGTCTCGGCACCAGTAACCGTGAGACATTTATAGTGATGAATCTGGAGAAGATACTCTCCAGCGTTGTATCTTTTTTGTTGTTTATGTGGCGAGGGCTATTGGAAAGACAGCGATTCTACAGCCTGCGAGACAAAAGAGAGGTACTGAACGTTTAAATAGCAGTCGTCTAAGTTCGCCACTTGGGCATGAAATAAGGCTGAAGCGCTTTTTCAGCAAGCCCTACGTACGAAGTCATAAAGATTAGATTTGTTTGATTATCTGATTAGCCCCGCTGCTTGCGGCGGGGGAGATTTGATAATGGCAAATTTATTTATTTCTTCACGATATACTTTGCCATTTTGGGGGGTTTATGCAGAAGCTCGGTGAAGTGGTAAATTAAAACCTTTTCAATTTCGTTGAGCGTTTTTTCATCAGCGTCGGCGAGCAGTTTCAGATTACTTAAGGCATTCGCAGCGGTTCCGGTTAGTCTAATCCTGTCTGGGAAATTACCCTCGCAATTTCTGCAAATCAGGCCGTTAGCGGAACTGCTGAAATAAACCTCGTATATCGTATATCGTATATCGTATATCGTTTTGCAGTTGACGCAGGCATTTAGAATCGGCTGTAGGCCAATCTCTTTAAGTAAAGCCAATTGAAATAGTATCAACAAAGTAAGCGTATCTCGCACGTCCTGAATACGTTGTAAAAATTGCAGGAAGCTGTCGAAAAGTTGTGGGTGTGGGTCGTAATCATCCGTCAGGTTATTTACCAGCTCAGCGGCGAAAGAAGCACAGTTCAAAGCGAAAAGATTATTGCCCAGATGTGTAAAGCCGGGCTGCTGCTCAAATTCGGTCAGGATGGCAAGTTTTTCTTTATTTGAATTGGAGAAGACGATTTTCCCATACGAGAGCATTTCAATGGGGCCGTCGAATGTTGATTTGGGACGCTTCGAGCCTTTTGCAATGGCGCTAATCTTGCCGGCTGCTCTGGTAAAAAATGTTACGACCTGCGATGTTTCGGAGTAATCGACGGCACGTATGCAAATAGCTGTATCCTTCGTCAACATATCTCGTATCTCGCACTTTGTCATTGCGAGTGAGGCGCAGCCGAGCGTGGCAATCTCATCCGTTACGCTTGAGATTGCTTCGCCGCTTCGCTCCTCCTAAGAAACTAACTCTCCTGTATTTGTACAAACAACGGTATAACCCATTTCATGAGCACGTTTTGTAAGACTTTTTATTACACGTTCCCTATACTGGTTTTCATAATACTGTTGGCCACTATCGATATAATCCATGCCGTATTTAAGCATGCGGTAAACAAGTTTGGCGAGCTTGTGTGCTGTGGCAGTGATGGCTTTGGGTGCACCAAGTCTGGCTCGCATCCGACGGTAAAAAGCACCTAAGGCAGATTTGCTGCTATGAAGGCTTTGCGCTGCCAGTCGCAATGCACGAGCAGCACGGTTTTGCACTTTGCGGGTACTGCGTTTTCTGACTTTGCCGCCTGTAATTTGATTATTAGGACACAGGCCTAACCATGAGGTAAAGTTTTTTTCTGTTGGAAAAACGCTCATATCAAAACCGCATTCAGAAATAATTGTCTGCGCAGTCATCGTCTCTATGCCATCGATCTGGGTTAAATCCACACCCGTCATCTCAAATTGCCGTGTTCTGAGATCAAAGTTCGCTTGATTCTTACGGCGTTTAGTCCTATTGTTTTTGCTGGATTTTGAATCTAAATCATTTGCGTCTGCCTTGTGTTCAAAAGTTTTCATATATTCTTCTATCTGGCGGTCACATTCGGCAATCTTATTCTGGTAGATGTCATAAATCTCCAATGCTTGCTTGAGTGTAAACAAATGTTCCTGTCGATATTCTCCGGTCAGCGCTTTGGCGATTGTGTCGGTACTGCTTTTTATCAAAGGGTGCTTCATGCCGGCCAGTTTTACAGCGTCGCACTCACCGGCAACGATTGCACGTATAATTTTCATACCTGTAACACCGGTGATGTCTGTTATGACTTTGTGCAATTGAATATTCATTTGTTCCAAAGCTTTTTGCATTAGATGAATCTGAGTGGAACAGGCCTCTACCAGAGTGCTGCGGTGACGCCAATAGCTGCGTAATACTTGAATCTGCTTGTCGGGACGAAACGCTCCTGACAAAAGACCATACCGATGAAGTTCTTGAAGCCACTGACAGTCTTGAACATCTGTTTTGCGGCCGGGAACATGCTTGACTTTATAGGCATCGACAAGTTTTACATCAAAGCCATACCTTTCCAGAACTGCAACCACTGGAACCCAGTAAACTCCCGTAGATTCCATCGCTATCGTTTCAATTCGGCAAGACTTAAGCCATTTAGCCATCTGATGCAGGTCAGGAGTTAAGCACCCAAAACTACGTACCGGCTCATTGTCACGATCGGCCGGTACTGCCACGTAATGTTTTTGTGAGCCAATATCAATTCCAGCTGCATTTGAGTTGAGTTGTCTAATCTTTGTGTCCCTTTTTTTAGTTGCTTGCTTTGCCATTGAACTTCTCCTATATCAAATAATCCTCAATTAAAGAAGCTCTGCCCGGAAGGATTATTATTGAGTAATCTCCTAAACGGGATAGCAATATCAGTACTTGCTCTGATTTTACTTCACCAATCATACCTTCTCCATCTCCGGAACCATGCTCGCAAACGGGTACGCAACACCATTGGACCGTCGGCCATAACTGCCAGAGCTTCATACAAAGCTCCATTATACAGAAACACGTTTCTTTTGCATACCTCCTGAGAATCCGGTGAGGTGCTCGCAATGACAAACAATCGCAAATAGTTATTCGGATAGGCACTAAACTTATGACGCAGGCATCAATCCTGTCAAAAGACAAAAATTTCCGGCAAAATCTGGAGTGATCTATTGGCAGAGACCGATATTTACTATATAAGTGAGCATGTTCCTTCGGGGAATCATCTACGGGTCTTTTGAGTTGTTTTCAGGGACGGAAATATGTCAAACCAGCCACGGGTGGCGAAGGTATTAGCCGCACTGTTGATTTCGATGACGGTCGGAGCGGTAGTCTTAATGGCGCTCAGCGGCAATCCCCCCTCCGCTGGTCCGTTTTCTCTTGCGAGCTATTATCGTCTCGGCCCTGTCGAGGAAGCTGTTTTCTCTCGATCTGTCCAGCGTCGGAGCCGCTGGAGCAGCATCGAAATTTACTACAGCGGCACCAAAGCCGGCAACATAGAGCAGTTAGCTTCGCTGACCGGACTGGCCGGTCCCGAAGATATCAACTGTCACTTTGTCATCTGCAACGGCCTCGGCAGCGGTGACGGCCATATACAGACCACCGAAAAATGGCAGAGACAATGGTCGATTCTGCAGGGCCGAAACTGGTACGGCAGTGGACAAACTATCCGTATTTGCGTAATAGCTGACGGACAGGCCGTACGCCCAACCGATTTCCAGAGAAAAAGAACAGAGGCACTGGTAGAAATGCTGTGCAGAAAGTTTGAAATTGAAGCCCAATCCGTCTACTATCCCGGCGATTGGCAGTAGGTTTTGATTTATTCAGCCCCACGCCTGTCCTGAGCGAAGCCGAAGGGTTTCACGTGGGGTTTTGATATTCGGATGAGTTTTTTTTAGCCCCCTGCAATGCAGGGGGTTTTCTTTTATTTAGCCCCCGGTTTCACCGGGGGTTTAGATACTGGACAGTTAATAACCCTCGGCTCACAGCAGGCCGAAGTTTTCTTTTTCCGTCAGAATCACCCATGCCCGCCAGTCTTTTTTGTTAATTCGCATCGGCTCAATCGTCTTAACATCTCTCAGCCAGGCCAGAAAGCCGAACGGACAATC
>CAJVYK010000111.1 GCA_913009865.1 uncultured bacterium | reverse complement strand
TGGAATTTTCGAATTTGTCGATGACAAGTTTATCGCCTTAGCAGGTCTGCAGCTTGTCAGCCAAAAGAGCGACTAAGCACTTGACAGGCAACTCATCTTTTGTATAATGCGGTTTTTCCTGTTGAGCAGGCTACGAATATCGCTGATGGCAGCGGCGTTCGTAATCTGCTCGCATCCGGCACCAGAAAGCAACACAGCGCACCGCTTTTTTGGCGCGGGGCAAAAGTGGGACATAACTAAATGGACGAAGAAGCCGCCCGGCAAATCGAGCAGGTAATAGGTTACAAATTTTCTAATCGTAATCTTCTTTACAAGGCATTCACTCATTCCTCCGCAGTTGACAATCGCTTTTTGAGTAATGAAAGACTGGAGTTCTTCGGCGACTCGGTTTTAGCTGTGGTTATCTGTCAAACCCTCTTCGAGCGGTTCCCGGGTTACCTGGAAGGGGACTTAACGAAAATAAAGAGTATGCTTGTTTCTCGCAGGACCTGCGCCCAGGTTGCCAAGCAGCTCGGCCTGCAGAAATTTCTAAAAGTCGGCAAAGGTATGGTCAGCAGCCGTGCTTTGTCAGGTTCTCTTGCAGCCGGCCTGTTGGAGGCCGTTATCGCTGCGATTCATATTGACAGCGGCTACAAAGCCGCCCACAGCTTTATCTTAAGAATTTTCGCTTCGTTAATTGACCAGGTCGATGCAGAACAAGCTCAGGGCAATTTCAAATCATTACTGCAGCAGCATGCTCAACAGCAGTTTAATGCCACACCTGTTTACGAATTGCTTGATGAAAAAGGGCCTGACCACGACAAATGTTTCGAGGCCGAAGCCGTTGTCGCCGAGCACCATTTCCCAAGTGCCTGGGGCACAAACAAAAAAGAAGCGGAGCAAAAAGCCGCATTCAACGCCCTCGTCGAATTAGGCATTCTTGAAGGTGCCTTCGCAGATATCGAAGTCGGCTTGTCTTCTGTCGAAGGCAGAAAAGGGGAAAAGTCCTCTCAGACCCAAAAGGCCTGATAGTCACTGCGTAATCAGCCACGCCAGGGTGTATAAAGTCAATGCGGTTATGATTATAAAAATAACTATCGAGCCAAATAAAGCCGTTGTCTCTTTGATAAAATTACCCGCTGTAATCGTCGGCAGCTTCGTCGCCTTGTAGATAACAGCTATCGCCGCCGTTAACGGCAGCAGCATAAACATCGACTGCGGATTCGTTCCAAGCTCTTGCGGTGCTGTAAAGCTCGCTATTACAAAAGCTACTGCTGCCATTTTAGTCTCCGCTCCGTTCTGCTCTGCGCTGATGAGCTAAATAAACAGTGTTGACGATGCACAAAAGGTTAAGCAAGCCAGCGATGCCCGTGTATATATGTCCGACTTCGTTCGGTCTGCCGTAAACAGGGAAACCGCCGCCGGCGCTTATGTGCCCCAGAATCGCCACCATCGGTGAATTCATAATTTGTGCTACATACCACGGCTTCGATGCAACAGGGTCGATTACCCCGATTGAGCCGACATATAACCCCGTGCAGAAAGTCAGGGTAATGGTTGCAAATATGATTACCGCTCGTTTTTTTTCTTTCAGCAAAAAATAGCCCGCACCCGGTATCAGCCAGGCCAGCAATCCCGCAGTTAGCAGGAACAGTGCATGATTTTCTTTCGAGCGCCGTTCCATTTTAATTCTTATCCTCTTTGGCCCATCTAAAGTTCATACGTTTTAATATGTTTTCAGGGTTAAAGTGTACCGCCGCCATACTCTGAGATTGAATAACATCTTCTTTATAGGCCTGCAGCGCCTTGAGTCTTTCATATTGTTTCTGCTCAAGACGTTTAACCATGATGTTCTTGATAACATAATAGCTCATATTCGGCTTAAATTCCATAATTAGAGGCACGGTGTCAAGGCGGTTGGCGTCCTGCGGCACAAGCGAATAAAGCTGACCTATGAACATGCCCTCTTTTACAACCCTATCGACGGAGAGCTGTGCCACTGGATTACCTTCGCTTTGCATAGCAAGTGTCCCTATTGTCTCTCTTGAGATTCTCCGAAGCTCTGTCCAGTTTTGCAGCTCGAATACATTGGGCTCACCCTCGTCTTGCCGTCCATAAAGCTCGTTAAATCTGACGATAGCCCCTTCCCAGCCGTCCTTCACCACCTGTTTAATAAACTCATCAGCGGTGTTTTTAGCGGTATCCATCGCCGCAAGTTTTTTCAAATCTTCCACCACTTTTTCTTTTACTGAATAAACATCCCGGATTGCCGGTTCTTCATCCCGCCCGAACCTGAGTATAGCCTTGCTGAAGGTTTGATTTACGCTTTCCGGCTCGCAGGCCTTTCGGACCTCCGTCACTCGAACAACCGCTATTATTCGCTCTGATACATCTCTGGCCGGCCCGATATTTTCATACATTCTCGGCTTCGGCACATCAAAGGGACTAAGCTCACTGGCGGCAAGCTCATCGACAGCAAATATAATCTGAGTTAATCTCACTGGATTGTTATATCCATAACCTTTTAGGTACAACCCTCCAAGATACTCATCGGCTTGTATATCGGCTGCACTGAGCAGCCCCGTTTGTCCTGCATACACCTTGATTTCGTTTTTCTTGCTTAATTTCTCGGCGGTGGTTTCATAATCCCCGACCATCCGGGAAAGCTGCTCGACGCTGAGATTTTGGCCTTCCATATCCGTATCCTGTAAATAGGCCTCGGTAAGTGTCTTTGCCTCCTGCAGTATCCTCTCTGCTTTTGAATTTATTTTGTTCTGCAGTAAATTTTTTGAAATGGTACTTGCCACCTCGGCATAGCTTTGTGTTCGTTCAATCTGTGGCGAGTTCGGGTCATTGGCCTCTGATGGCACTTGCGCCGTGAATTGCTTTATATGTTTCTGGTAATATTCTTCTGTTTCTTCCTGTGTAGGTGGCGTTACTGTTTCGGCGATATCATCGAGTCTGACCGCAATGTATTCGAGCTTAACTCTGTCGGGCAGTTTATATCCGAAGCCATAAGGGTTTTCCTCGCTTACGGCACCGGCGAAGAATTTTTTGTATTTGTCGAAATGCGCAGAGATTTTCTCTTCGCTCGGCTGGTCTTGAGTTTCAGCAAAGACAGCCGAATCAAATTTAACAAATTCAACGTCAATTGTTTCGTTCTCCCAACTGGCTGTTTGCATTATCTGCTGTGTAGTAATATCTTCGCTTGAGCAAATCATGCCGGCGTACTCCAACACCGCCAGCAATTTGCCAAACGCTGTCAGTATCTCTTTCTCCGGGATACCCCGCCGGTTTATTAGCGCCCCGATTAGCTGTGAATATGTTGCGCCGCTGGTGAGTTGTGGTATCGTTCTTGCGAGGTGATTGCCCGCCTGCTCGTTCGATATTCTAATCCCTGCGAGCTGCGCTTCATTTTCCAAACAATACCAGTATAAATCGCTTCCCATCGGGCGTCTGTAGATATCATTGATTTGTTTATCGCTGATTCTGTACCTGTTTGCTCTCATCATCTGTTTTATACGCTTGATTAATGTCGGTGAAGTACTCCGCTCGGAAAAAAGCAGTTCGCTTTTTTTTTTTCAAGCAGAAGACGGCATACGAGATAGTGGCACACCAACACCTCTTAGCATCTCATTTGCCCCCAGCATTTTCAGAACTTCCAGTTCCCGCCGTGCCGCTGTCAGGTCATTTCCTGTTATTTCCTTGTTATCCGCGAAGTAGGCCACTGTCTGATTTTGTCCTGTTCGGCTTCGACCAAGCCGTCGAATGATCGGCCCTGCCACAAAGCCGAACATTATAATGACGACCACAACAGCCATCACTTTCTTGTTATTTTTGCGGAACCATTTCACTAAACTCATATCTACGCTCCAAATCTGTCCGTTTATCGAGTTTTGAAACCACAAATTATATGCAGCTTCTCCGGCTTTGCAAGAAAAATAGCACTTTGTTAGAAGACAGGTGGGTGGCCGGGCCAACTATTTTTCGCGGAAGAAATCTTTATGGAACCGTTTGAGGCAGTCTTGCCTGGTTCCCTGGAACAGGTATATCTTTCCGCGGACCTTCTTCGATTCGCCCTGTTTCAGCGGCCCTACACGAACCGCCAGATGCATACATTTCCAGGGATTGTGGCCCTGAGCGGACAGGTAATCCTCCCATGCAATGCCGGCGACCCATTTTTTGTTCTGAGATTGACGTATCATTAAACCCTCCGTTGCGTTTCTCTGCGAGCTGGGCCATTTGTCAGAGAATGTGAACTTGCCGTCCGGCGAGAGGCGGTACAAGGCGGAGCTGAGAGCGTTGTTGAAATGTATTTCTCTCTGTTGAAGCAGTTCCAAGCCGTCGGGGCCGACAAAATAGGTGTTTCGATGTGTTTCGTCAAAAAACAGGGGATTCTCTCGTACTCCGCCCCATTCGACGCCGGGATTGAAACAGGGAATAATGGCGGCTGTCGCGGGCCAATCGTGGCCGGATTTATTGGTTATGGTCAGTATCAGGTCCGCTCCGTCATTCGCGGCCTGAACGGTCAGGTTCATAGCCGGCGATTTCATCGTAGCCCTGCTTTTGTCTGGACTGAGCTGCCACGGCCAATCCGAAGAGCCGCGCGTGTGTTTGGCTGGCAGCACAGCTCCGAACATATTCCATTCGTAAAACCGCAGATACATAAATGCTTCTTTATGAGTACGGGATTCAACGACAATCCCCATCTTCCATATGCGTAGTCTAATAGCGGGTTCATCTACCGGTTTTTCCGCAGATACTTGGCCTGTCTGCCGGCTAAACCACGTTGACAGCGGTTGCTCTGGCCTCGAACATCCCATGAGAACAGGAATTAACGACAACAGCACAAAACCGGTTATAATAGATTTTACCATAGCTGTATCCAATTGTTCTTCTCCTTGAACAATGGTAAATAGTCAATGGTAAATCGTCAATCGTAAATCGTAACTCGAAAATTTCCTTGCACTTACGACAGGTACAAAACATAATAATCAGCGAATAGGGGATAGCGAATAGCGTATAGAAAAATGAAACTGTATGCTAATCGCTAAATTTATAGGAGATCTAAAATGAATGAAGGCCGGACCAACACGAACGATTTACTGGATACCACTGATTGTCTCGAAGCGGTTGGGGTGTTCAGGGGATGGAAAAACTTTTTATTTGTAATCATAATTTGCTGCCTTCTGCTGCTGCAGGTATCCTTTTGGCTTATAGATACCGGCTGCGTTAGCTCTCCTATGGAGTCCTCACGGACTGCCACAGGTAAAGCTGAAGACAAAGCTAAAGCGGCAAAAACCACACTTCCGGTAATCGAACCACCACTGATAATCGAACCACCACCTGTAATCACGCCACCAGCGGCAAATGAACTTGTCGTACCTCTCGAAGACAAGCAGGCAGGACAACCGGCTGAAACACTGAATAAAATAGAAAAAGCTGCAGAACAGGTAGCCGAATCTCCGAACCAGCCGAGCAAGGCAGCATTGCCGGAATTACAGCAGACGCAGCAGCAGAAAACCAGTCCTGGCTTCGGCATAAAAATAAAAGTCGAACATTTAACCTTTGCTGTTCGATTCTTCAACTTTGTGCTCATACCGGCAGCCGTACTTTACTGCCTGACAATGCTGTTCAGCTTAAAGGTCTCACTGCTGGGCCGGCTTGGCGGAATAAACCATATCTGTCGGGCATTTTTCCTCTCGCTGAGTTTTCTGGTTCTGCTGCTGCCCTGGCAAAAGTTCTTTGCCGGCGTAATTGTCGGAGCGATGTACACCCCTGAAGAATTATTGAGTTCTTATGCCGCTGCCGACGACCGCGGCATATTCGGTGCAGCCCTTTACTATTTGCGGTTCACCGGCTTCTGGCTGCTGGTAATGTTACTGCTTATTCTCTCACAACTCCGCAGCGGCCGCTGGGCAAAGGCCATCCTCCGCCGGCTCGAGGTAATATAAAAAATATAAGGAGAGACGGATATGGATTTAAAAGGTATTGTGCTTGCCGGCGGTACAGGGTCGCGACTAATGCCGCTGACCAAGGTTACGAATAAGCATTTGCTGCCCATCGGGCAAAAACCTATGATTTATTACCCGATTGAAAAACTGACATCTATCGGCATCAGCCAAATACTGGTTGTAACCGGCGTTGAACATATGGGCGATGTAGTCAGTCTGC
>CAJVYK010000110.1 GCA_913009865.1 uncultured bacterium | reverse complement strand
CGCCCCTGGGGGCCTGCCTGACCTTTCGAGGTATCGAAGCAACTCTTCCTTTCCTCCATGGCTCCCAGGGCTGCGCTACCTATATACGCCGTTATTTTATCAGCCACTTTCGCGAGCCGGTGGACATTGCCTCCTCGAGTTTCGATGAGCAAAGCGCCATTTTCGGCGGCGGCGACAACCTGCATCGTGGGCTGCGAAACGTGATAGAAAAGTACAAACCGCAAATGATCGGCGTAGCAACGACCTGCCTGACCGAGACGATAGGTGAGGATATGCCAATGCTGATTCGCCAGTTCGTCAAAGAATTCCAGGGACAAGCTCTGCCGGCGATAATTCCCGTCTCGACGCCGAGCTATCAGGGCACTCACGTTGAAGGTTTTCATGCTGCGGTGCGGGCGGTGGTCGAATCCTTGGTGGAGCCTGCCCTGCACCAGAGCGGTACAGGGCCTGGCGGCAGAGCGGGCAAGGCGATTAATATACTGCCCGGAATGGTCTCCCCCGCCGACCAGCGGCACATAAAAGAAATAATCGAGGATTTTGAGCTGTCATACATAATGCTGCCGGACTACTCGGAAACACTCGATGCCCCGACCGTAGCAGAATATGAAAAGATAGCGTCAGGCGGCACTACCCTTAACTCCATCCGAGGTATGGGGCAAGCACGGGCAACGATTTCCTTCGGCTCAACCATTGCTTCCGAGCTAAGCGCCGGCTGCCTGCTGCAGCAGCGCTGCGACGTGCCGGAATATCGCCTGGGCCTTCCCATAGGTATCAAACAGACCGACGCCTTCTTCGATGTACTGGGGGAACTGAGCGGCCGAGTGATACCGCAAAAGTATTTCTTCGAGCGGGGCAGATTGATAGATGCCTACGTCGATGGCCACAAATACGTCTTTGGCAAACGTGCGGTTGTGTATGGCCAGGAAGATATGGTAGTCGGAATAGCGGCGTTTCTGGCGGAAATCGGCATCATACCCGTCCTCTGTGCATCGGGTGCAGAGAGCGGACGGCTGAATGAAAATATACGGAGAGTAACCCCTGAACTCACGCAGGAGATAACTGTGCTTGAGGGTGCGGATTTTCTTGATATTGAGCGGGCGGCTGCGGATTTACAGCCTGATTTGATTATCGGCAACAGTAAAGGATATACGTTTTCAAGAAAACTCGGCGTACCGCTGGTGCGTGTCGGCTTTCCAATACACGATAGAATCGGCGGGCCGCGTTTGCTGCACCTGGGCTACCGCGGCGCTGGCCAGCTCTTTGACCGCATCGTCAATACTTTGATAGAAGCAAAACAGTCATCGTCCCCGGTTGGGTATACCTACATCTGATATGGCAGCGAGATATGGCTGAGAAGTTGTTGTGATAAGGAATAGATAATGGCGTTCGATGTAAATAAACATCCATGTTTTAATGGTGACGTGTGCGGTCAATTCGGTCGTGTTCATCTGCCGGTGGCTGCCGAATGTAATGTCCAGTGCAACTTCTGCGACCGCAAATTCGATTGTGTCAATGAAAGTCGGCCGGGGGTAACCAGCCAGGTTCTTTCCCCGGGCCAGGCCCTGTATTACCTGGATAAGGTAATGGCAAATGATAAACGGATTACAGTTGTCGGTATCGCCGGGCCGGGCGACCCGTTTGCCACTCCTGGCGAAACGCTTCAGACACTGGGCCTGGTGCGGAAGAAATATCCGGAAATACTGTTTTGCGTGGCGTCGAACGGATTGAACATCGCTCCTTATGTTGAGGATTTAGCTGCTCTGAAAGTCAGCCACGTTTCCATTACTATCAGTGCAGTTGACCCTGCTATCGGTGAGAAGATATACGCCTGGGTTCGTGACGATAAGAGAGTTCTGCGTGCTCAGAAGGGCGCGGAAATTATTCTTGAAAGGCAGCTGGGCGCAGTTCGCGATCTCAAGGCCGCTGGTATAACAGTCAAGGTCAATACGATTATCATTCCAGGTGTTAACGACGGCCATATCACTCAGGTTGCCGAAATCGTAGCCGAACTCGGCGCCGACATTCAGAACTGCATTGCGCTGTATCCGGTTGCCGGCACTGCTATGGGTGATATCGAGCCGCCTTTGGCTGAACTGGTGGCTCAAATCCGGGCCGAAGCGTCCCTGTATATTCGGCAAATGCATCACTGCAGCCGCTGCCGTGCCGATGCCGTAGGACTGTTGAGCGAGACTATTTCTGATGGTTCCCTCGATTGCCTGAAGAACGCCGCGGCCCAGCCGCTTGAGCCTTGCGAGAACCGGCCCTGTGTTGCGGTGGCAAGCAGGGAAGGTGTTCTTGTAAATCAGCATCTGGGCGAGGTGGATCGGCTGATGGTCTTTCGTTGGGAAGACGGCAAATCGGATTTTGTCGAGTCCCGTAAGACCCCGCCCAGGGGAGGCGGTGATAGCCGATGGCTGGGGCTTGCTGAAGTTCTCAAAGACTGCCGGGCGGTACTGGTCAGCGGGGCCGGCCGGTCCCCACGAACGGTGCTGAAACAGCAGGGTATCAAGACTATCCTGGCCGAAGGCCCGGTCGAGGAAAATCTTGAAGCCGTCTATCAGGGCAGACAAATACACTCGCCGGCGAAATGTACACAGTGCAGTTGCCAGTGCGACCAGGACGGTGGGGGCGGCGGAGGATGTGGATGAGTCCGGAAATTAAGTGATAAGGGTTAGGAGTTCTTAATTCCTGCCAGTTACCAGTAACCAATAGGAGAAGACAATGCAAAAACCGGAATATCACATTTTAATCTGCAACAGCTTTCGGCTCAACGGCCAGCCGCAGGGAGTCTGCAATAAAAAAGAAGCTGCTTCATTGCTGCAGTACCTGGAAAACGAAATAGTTGACCGTGGACTTGACGTTATGATTTCCAGCACCGGCTGTCTGAAACTTTGCGAGCAGGGCCCTGTTATGGTAATCTACCCGGCCGGGTGGTGGTACGGGCAGGTGACAGAGGAAAAAATTGACGAAATTCTCGATGCACTGGAAGAAGCGACTGCCATCGAGGAATTTCTTCTCTGTTAGCAAAGTTTGGAGAGGCAAATCAGCCGAGTTTTTTTTGCCAACCTGATTCTTCTCGCAGTCAATTAGGGGGCTTTCGGGGGTGTGCGCCAAAACCTATGGTTTTTTGGCTTGTCAAAACCGCTGTTTTCGCGGATGATATGAGCAAAAAAGGCCATAGTTATGGAGCATACTCGGCAAGTCCCGTCCCTCGGAAGGGCTGGACAAGCGTCAAATGAATACAGGTTTTCAATTGTAATTCCCGTTCTGCGCGAAACAGAGCGAATCAACGATTGTTTAGAACAAATCCTCAGCCGGCAGAGTGATAAAGCTTGCGAGATAATAGTTGTCGATGCCGACCCCAACGGTGAAACAATCAATAGCATTCGTCATCGGCACATAATTACAACCGTCAGCGAGCCGGGCCGGGCAAAACAAATGAACGCAGGGGCGGCTCTGGCCGGGGGGGATATACTAATCTTTCTGCACGCAGATACAGAACTGCCAGCCGATGCGCTTGAGGGAATTGCAGAGGTGCTGGATGATGAAAAATATGTCGGCGGGGCCTTCGATTTGGGGATAGACTCGGACAATTTCTGGCTCAGGGCGATTGCATCACGGGCACGGCTTCGCTCACGTTTAACGCGTGTTCCTTACGGCGACCAGGCGATTTTCATAAGAAAAAACTATTTTGATAAAATCGGCAGGTTCAAAGAGATTGCCCTGATGGAGGACGTGGAACTGATGCGGCGGATTAAGAAAAGGGGCGATAAAATTTTTATCTTGCGCGACCAGGTCAAAACATCCGCTCGTCGATGGGAAAAAGAAGGAGTTTTTTATACGACTCTGAGAAATATACTGCTGGTAACTCTGTACAGATTTGGTGTCAGTCCAGACAGGTTGGCCAGGTACTACAGCAAAGCTAAAGCGTGATTCGATAGAAAGGACGTTAGAGTGATTCCGGATTTTAGGCAAATGGTGGAAAGGATAAATCCTCAGTTTCTAAAGTTAAATAAGTTGCGGACAATACAGGTCAACCTGGGCGATATGTGCAACCAGAGCTGTGAGCATTGTCACGTGCAGGCCGGACCGGCGGGGCGAAAGGTGATGAGCCGGCTGGTTATGTCGAAGATAATTGATTTTCTGGGCAGGCGGCGAGGCCTTATTGTCGATATAACAGGGGGCTGTCCTGAACTTAATCCTGATTTTAAGTTTTTTCTTGATAATACCTGTGAGCCGGCATCGGCTCTTATGGTTCGCACGAATCTTACGGTGCTTCTTGAGCCGGGTATGGATTGGGTTCCCGGATGGTACAGCGAGCATAGGGTGATTTTGATAGCTTCGCTGCCTTGCTATACCGGCGAGAACGTTGACAGGCAGCGTGGGCGGGGCGTTTTTAAGAAGAGCATAGCAGCGTTGAAGATGCTTAATGAGTTGGGCTATGGCGTGGATGATCGGCTGGAACTGAATCTGGTTTATAATCCGGGGGCCGATTTTCTGCCCGGTCTGCAGGACCAGCTCCAGGCGGATTACAGAAAAGAGCTTAGTGAAAACTATGGGGTTCGGTTCAACGGGCTTTTTACGATAACAAATGCGCCTATAGGGCGATTCAGACAATTCCTGGAAGCGAACGGCAAACTTGAACAGTACCTGCAGCTCCTGACGGAAAATTTCAATCCAGATGCAGCGGAAAACATCATGTGCCGCAATCTTGTCAGCGTCGATTACGCCGGACTGTTGTACAATTGCGATTTCAATCAGGCACTGGGGCTGCCTATTATCGATACTGCAGGCAACAGCGTAACGATTGAACAACTGGAAGATGTTCTTTCCGATGGCCTTGAGATAATAACCGGCGAGCACTGCTTTTGCTGTACGGCCGGTGCCGGCTCGAGCTGTACCGGCTCACTTGTAAAAATCGAAAATACCTATACCTAAGGCACAGGTGGCATAAATTAAAATGAACCCTGACAATAACAGTTGTGTCATCTTGTTCGTAAAATATCCCACACCCGGCAGGGTAAAGACCCGATTAGCTGAACAGCTCGGCCAAAAGCGTGCAGCAGAAGTTTACAAAAACTTCGTCGTTGACATCCTGGCTACTTTAGCAAATCTAAACGTAAACTTGAAAATATTTTTCGAGCCGGCAGATGCCCAACAACGATTTCAGAGCTGGCTTGGCAAAGAGTATTCGTACATTGCCCAGGCCGGCGGCGACCTTGGCCAAAAAATGAAAAATGCCTTTCAATGTGTTTTCGCCGATGGTTTCTCCAGGGCTGTTGTAATCGGTTCCGACAGTCCGGACCTGCCGGCGGATTTTCTTGACAGCAGTTTTACGGCACTTGACAGCCACGATGCGGTAATAGGGCCGGCTGCTGACGGGGGATATTACCTGATAGGTTTTTCGGGCGACTCCTTTTTACCAGAGGCATTTGAGCAAATCTGCTGGAGCACTGACAGGGTGTTTTGGCAGACTATCAATACGTTAAAAAAGCACAGGCGAAAAGTGCATTTGTTGCCGCAGTGGTATGATGTAGATACTTTTGAGGATTTGAAATCGCTGCAAAAAAGAACAGGGACGGAGAGTGACAACGGTTATGAAGAAAAATCTTAAGCGGATAATCCTGGGCGTAATTGTGGTTGCATTGATAATCGGCCTGCGATTTACAAGCATTGGTGGAAAGTTAAATCTTGAAAGTCTGCAGAGCAATGCCGAAAAGTTAGTACAGTACTCGAATCAGAATTATCTGCTTTCGGTACTGGCCTACATTGTCATCTATATCGTGGTTACCGGTCTTTCTCTGCCGGGAGCGACAATTTTAACTCTTGCCGGCGGTTTTTTGTATAAGGTTTTTTTTACGGTGATTTATGTGAACATCGCCGCCACAACCGGGGCAATGCTTGCCTTTCTTTTCGCCAGATATATCGCAGGGCAATGGATACAGCAAAGGTATGGCGATAAACTTGCCAAATTCAACGAAGAAGTTGACCGTAATGGCGCCTACTATCTGCTGACACTGCGTTTTATTCCCATATTCCCGTTCTTTCTAATTAACACTTTTGCCGGGCTGACAAATGTACCGTTACGAACTTTTCTCTGGACAACTTCACTTGGCATTTTGCCCGGCTCTCTGGTTTATGCTTATGCCGGCCGGCAGCTCAGCCGGATAAAGGCGGTGCAGGACATATTCACCGGCCAGGTGTTGCTGGCATTTTTACTGCTGGCGGCCTTTGCAGTTTTACCCGTCATTGTGAACCGAATTAAAAAGACCAAACAAAAGAACTGAGTTAACTGTAGGCTTGG
>CAJVYK010000109.1 GCA_913009865.1 uncultured bacterium | reverse complement strand
CCAGGCACCACATTACAATTGACGGATGCCTCTTGTATTCGGCGACAACTGCGAGCATTTCCTTTTCAGCGTTTTCCAGGAATTCCTCACGGTCGAATGGATAGCAGCCGATGGAGCCGTAAATAGCTGACTCAAGTATTACCATAATACCCTGGCGGTCACATTCGTCCAGCCAGGCATGAGTCGGCGGTGCCGTGTGAAATCGGGTTATTTCCACCCCTAATTCTTTGAGTTTTCCAATATACGATCTTATATATTCCCTGTCCTGCGGTACGAGGGTATGGGGTGGACCGTTCTGTCCACGGAGAAAATAGGGAACCTGGTTTATATAAAATTCAGAATTACGAATGGAAATATCAAAAAACGCCACCGGCTGTTCAATTACCTGCAATGTTTCACCCGACCTGCTCAGAGATGTCCGTAATTTATAGAGATATGGCGTTCCGGGATGCCAGGGATTTGGGTTTTTCGGCCGCAAAACGATTGGGTTCTGCTCTTTACCTGCGGATTCAGCAACCTTTTTACCATCTGCGTCAAAGAGTTCACAGATAACTTCCGTATTGCTTAAATCTCCGTGTAAAATCGGCGAGACCTGTATCTTTGTCAGCGATGAAGATATATCAGGCGTCTGCATCCAGCTAACCCTACGTTGAACCAGCCATACATCGCGCCAGATACCTCCTGCAATGAGGGATGCTCCTGTTCCCATCGGTATGGGCCATCGCTTGTATCGACGGCTTTTAGAAAATGGCCCTGGGTTTTCAATTTCCGGAAGTAATTCCAGACTGGTTTTGTCAGTTACTTTGACGGCCAGAATATCGCTTCCATCACGGCGCAGATTAGTTAACAAGGCCTCGAAAGGTGTATAGGCACCCAGGTTGGTTTTTACTAATTTGCCGTTCAGCCAGACCTGGCAGGAAGCTGATATGCCTTCAAATTTCATGCTCAGGGGCCCTTGCGGCAGAGGTTCTGATAAAACCTTAAAATACCATCCGATTCCGTTGGGCTCGTCGAGCATAACCGGGTACATATCCTGATATTCAGACGGAACGTTTTCTATATCATTCCATCCATACGGCAGGTTTACAAGAACAGCCGGTTTCGGAATCATCCCGTTTCTTAGAGAATTTTCGTCATAGTCGTCCGTATATAATGGCGAGAGAAAATACCAGTTGTTATTGAAATTTTCTCTATTGCTGTCGGTGTAGAGCGCTGCCTCAGAGTCTTTTCGTACGTGTGCGGATGTATCGCTTTCACTCGCTCCGGTTTTTTTCAATTCCAATCCGTCAATCCATAGTACCGAATCGGGACTTTTAAGTTCTATACGGGTATGGGAACGCTTGGCTTTATTAAAGCTGGCCGACGAGAGCTGTATGGTAAACTCCTTCCATTTCTTCCCGACTGTAACATCCTGATATTTGTATCTGGGCCTGTTATCATCCGGCTCATATATGATGTAAAGCCGCACTTGCGATTCCTGCCGGCTTGATTTCAGCCGGCACGTGAATTCATAGGTTGCATCTGGAGAATAATCAATGGTTGGAAAAAAGTTTACATTGACGCGATAGAGGGCATCCTTAATTCCGGTAGTATCAATTTTCAAGCTGTAACGACCCGTCCTGAAACCTGAATCAGCATCGAATAGGGCACGAAAGCGCCTGCCGGAGGATGTTTTTTTATTATCACTGACATTCATATAGTAGCCCTGCTCAGGGTTACTGTAAAAACGGACTAATCTACCCTTTTTAATTGAGGACACGATTTTTTGAGCGCCGGGGTCTATTTCGAAATCAGGCGCCTTGAGAAGATTTTCTCCGCCTGCCGCCGGAAAAGACGGCGCCGCCATAAGATACGACAGCATCCAGAAAACAGCCGCTGCCGATAAAATGGTTCTCTTTATGCTCATAACCTTTTCCCTTCTTTTGATTCTTTCCTGTAAGCTTTCAGGGGAATAAACCATTTGTTTTTCACAGATAAAACCGATTATATTGATAGAGAAGTTTTTTGCAAATTTTTTATCGCATACGCATAGTGGGCAGGTACGTTCCAAAAACAGGGAAAAATTCCTTGTCTGTCGGGCGGGTAATAGGGTATAATGGTTTGCAGTTCCGCCGTGAGGCGTGCTTCGCAGTGATTTATGGTTTGTTTTCAGGAGTAGGTATGTCAGGTCACTCGCACTGGGCGGGAATAAAATATAAAAAGGCGGTCAACGACGCCAGGCGCGGCAGGATATGGAGCAAATTAGCTCGAATGATAATAGTTGCCGCCAAGGCCGGCGGCGGCGACCCGTCTGCGAATTTATCTCTGCGATATGCAATCGACAAGGCCAAAGCGGCTAATATGCCCAAGGATACAATCGAAAAAGCCGTCAAAAAGGGAACCGGCGAATTAGGGCCTGTCAATTTTGAAGAAGTGCTCTACGAGGGCTATGGGACCGGCGGGGTGGCTATTATGGTCGAGGCCCTGACGGACAACCGCAATCGAACCGGCCCTGAAATCAAAAAAATATTTGAAAAGCACGGCGGCTCATTGGGCTCAAGCGGCTGCGTGGCCTGGATATTCAGTCAAAAAGGTCTTATTACCATTAACACCTCCAATACCGGCGAAGATGAACTGATGGAAATTGTTCTGGGAGCAGGGGCGGACGATATGCGAACTACAGGTGATATTTACGAAATAACCTGTCAGCCGGGCGCCTATGAGAAGCTACGAGAAGCCCTGAAAGAAAAAGACATAGCCACCGAGGTAGCTGAGATTTCGATGGTGCCTGCCAATACCGTGCCGGTCGATGATGCTGCAGCCGCCAGGAAAATAATTACTCTGATGGATGCCTTCGAAGACCACGACGACGTGCAAAACGTATATGCAAACTTTGACATTCCCGACGAAATCGTATCTCGTATCTCGTAAAAATAGGTGGCTCCTATGTAGCAGGCCGTCCTTATTTGATCCAGGAAACTTTTTAAGTAGAAAAGGGCAATTGAAATGGCGATAACACTATCACAGTTCTTTCGTTCCTGTACTACTTTACCTAACCGTATCCAAAGACATAATTTGCGTGAGTTCAGCCAGGTATTTAGTTCTCAAGAAGCAAAGAATGCCTCTAATGTCTTATATACCTTTGTCTGTGAAAAAAAGATACCAAGAGTTAAATCCGAAAGTGCTGTCATCTACATCGGCCAAACCAAACAGAATTTGAGTAGCAGATATATGAAGTATGCTGAGGCTTTTTGTTCTGGTGAAAATTGGCCTTTATACCGTTATATTATTACCCACTATGGCGGTATCAAAATTGCTTATTTACCTTTTGACACCGCCAAATCCCTAAAACAGGCAGAGACCGAATTGCTAAACGATTACTATAAACTGCACAAAGAATATCCCCCACGGAACTTTCAGCGAGGATGAAATTACTAAACATCATCTTTTAACATCTTGATGATGTGCTTGGCAAGAGTGTCTTTTATCTCTCTGTGTCTTGGAATTGGTTGTGAAACTTTCGTTCTCAGATTTTGATACCAATCGTGTCTTCCTCTATGCCTGATGAGAACACAACCCGTCTTTTCCAGGTTCTTTATTAAATCCCTTCTCTTCACGATATTTCCAGTTCAGCGACCCTTCGAACACACTCAATAGTACCACTTGTTAATTCGGCATATATGTCTCTTAGGTTCTCCTTAAGCTCTTCCATAGTTTGACCCTGTGTCATATAATCCGGATATTCTTCCAGATATCCAAGCCACATATCGTCTTCTTTCCAATATAGATATTTTTTCATTTCCATATCTTATCTCCCTAGTACCGTTTTATACCATAGATACGATAATTATAGCCCAAAACATCCCTGTTGGTCAAGTATTTTCCGCCGTTTTTAAGACAATGAGCGACTTTGCTTATGTTTCGAGGGCAAAACAAATAAAATCAGGGTTTTGATTGTTTGGAAAGCTTCTCTACTTGTTTTTTTGCGAGTTTGTATTTTTCCTCACCGAGTCGGCTGAAAATTTCCCTGCCGGGGTACATTATCCGAAACTGAGCACGGTAGCTGTCTTCGGTTTCAATTGCCTCTTTGTAATTCTCGATGGCAATATCAGTTTTGTCCAACTGCTCGGCGATTTCGGCCAGTTTGACCCTCAGCCGAGCTGAGCCGGGATAACGCTCCACGGCACGCCAGGCGCTATCAAAAGCCTTGTTCAGCCAGTCAATTTTTTCCTGCCGGCTTGATGCTTCTGCTAGCAGGTTATAAACCTCGCTTAACTTTTCATAGTTCTTGTAATCGGCCTTGTCGCGTTTAACCGCAGCCAGAAAACATTCTGCCGCCTGTTTAAGTAAAGCCGGCTGCATCTTGCCTGTCTGCCTGTAACGCTGCAAATAAATTCTGCCGTTCAAATACGGCGCTGCCGGGTCCAGCCGGTCTGTTTCAGCAGCCCTGTCCAAAAGCCGGCTGACATATTCCGGCTGGCGCATTGCCCGGCCGGTGTCCTCGCCGGCTTTGGCCACCGGCACAAGAGCATAATTGAAATAGGCCCAAATCAATACGAGTCCCCCCGCCGCCGCTGACATTTTTACAAAAACAGCAGGTCTTAAAACAAACTGTGGACGGGATTTTCGCTGAAAATCCATCGCTATCAGGCAAGCTGTTATTGCCCAGAAAACAGTAAATACGCCCGGCTCGAAAATGGCAAAATCTATCAAATTGTGAATAAGCAAACCTAAGACGGCACAGAAAAGAGCGGCAGTAGTGATGTTCGTGACTGCGCCGTGAGGCGTGCTGCGCAGTGACTGCGCCGTGGCTCGTGGTTCATACAGCGGTGTTGTTAAAAGCCAAAAGCCAACAGCAAATGCAACCACCGGCGCAACGTATAATACGAATATCGCATAAACCATCACATCAGCGGCTGCGCCGTTTGTCAGGGGCGTAATTAGCGGCCTGACCAGCAGCAGGACGGCTGATATGACAATCACGAAAGGCACAGCCAATTTTTTTAATGCCGGTTCAATCTGGGTTTTGAGTTTCGTGTTCGTTCGTGGTAATTCGTGGTTAGCAGACGCTGTCCATAAGGGTATAAAAACAAGCGCTAAAAATCCGACAAGACCAAGCGGACCATATTGAGTCAGGATACTGAGCAAAAAATTGTGGGGGTCTGAAATGGTTTCCAGCGCTTCCGGCGGTTTGTAACGTGTATAAGAAGTGGCGAAGTTGCCCGGGCCAACACCTGTAAGAGGATAGTCGGCGTACATTTTCGCTGAGGCCTGCCAATACTGCCATCTTACCAGCATCGAATTACCGCCCGGCAGCCGGTTGTGAGTCAAGCCATATTGAACAATCAGACAGCCGCCGGCCAGAGCCAATAAAAGCCCCGCAATCAGTATAGTTTTTTTGTGCCTATTCAGCCAATTGCCAAACAACAGATATGCGATAAACATTGCCGCAGCTATCAGCGAGGCGATAATTGCGCCTTTGCTTTGCGTGATAGCAAGGCCGAAAATGACAATAACAACCGCCAGGCCGCAGGCAAGAAGCCGGCGAAACCCGGATGCACAGAATTTGCGATTCCTGAATTCCTCCAGAAACAGGGCAATGGCGGCGAAAGAGGCCAGCAATGCAAAGGAACCAGCGGAATTACCTGTTGTAAAAAAGCTGCGAACCCCTTTTGAATAAAGGCGATGCTCGAAAAGCATCTGGGCAAATGAGCCGGGCTGTATGCCGAGCGGCTCAAGCAGGGTTTGCGGGGCCTGCTCGTACTGCTCAATCATCATCCGGTTGCTGCTGAAAAACTGCTCAGCACATTGATAGGCGGAGACTACGCCAAGGGCGGCAATGACGGTGAGCAGCAGTTTTATCTTCGACTGCGAATCCAATATCTGTACCAGCAGGACAGCCATTAGAACCGGGGCCAGCATCGTTACCGAACCGGTAATTGCAGCCCGTTTGTTCGCAGCGGCTAATCCTGCGATAACAGCAGCTGTTATAAACAGACACAAACCGATTTCCATACCGGTGAAACGGTATAAAAATCTCTTACTGCAAAAGCTCCATATAAACCAGCAGACAAATGAAAATATCAGCACAGCCGATAAGATTAAACTGTAAACGTTATCGTTCACATTGGCAGGTAAAATGGTTGATTGGGTAGTTGGTGTTTCGGTGATGGTTGTGCGAAGAGCAATCACACAAAGGCAGATGGCCAGCAGGGTATATTCGAAAATCGCCTGGCCTTTACTTTTGGAAAAATTTGAATTAACTGCCGGTTTTGTCATTTTTGGCGGTGGTCTCAAAGACAGCAATAATGGCTAATACCATAACCGTTTGAACGCAGATTAAAACTGCGCCGGCCAGATTAACCTGATAGAGAAAGGTTGCGCCAAGGCCGGTGGCAAGCGTAGCCAGATAC
>CAJVYK010000108.1 GCA_913009865.1 uncultured bacterium | reverse complement strand
GAAGGCAAAATCAAGGTCAAGGATATGGCAACTGGTCAGCAGAAAAAGATTGACGAAGATAAGTTTTTCGAAGAGCTTAAATCCGAATCGAAATGAAAAATTTTCATCTCAACCACTACGAACGGGCCTTCGGAAATTGGTTGATTGATAATCGTATTCAATATATAGCGGTTGATGAGCAAAAGAGATCTGCTTTGGGGCGTTTGAGGATTAGGAGCTTCGATTATTTATTATATCCGCATAATGGGCAAATAGTAGTTGCCGAGGTCAAGGGAAGGAAGTTCAAGGGCACCAGTTTCGCCAAATTGGCCGGCTTTGAATGCTGGGTCACAACCGATGACGTTGATGGATTGACCAGGTGGCAGGAAGTTTTCGGGCCGAGCCATACCGCAGTTTTCATTTTTGCCTATAGAATAGAGAACATCGACGTTGATTTTGACGGCAGAGACGTTTACGATTTTGACGCAGGCAGGTATATATTTTTTTGCATTAAGTTAGACGATTACCGAAGGTTTATGAAAGTCCGCAGCCCGAAATGGCAGACAATAACCGTGCCAGCCGATAAGTTCCGCCGGTGCGCCGTACAAATACAGACGCTTTTATCCTGATATCAATTGGCGTACTTTACAGTGCAGCCGTAGGGTTTTGTTCTCGGAACGCTTATCTTTTTGCCGCTGGTAAGCTCGCCCAGGGCCTTGTCAACGTAATTAATCACTCCTTTTTTCCTGCGGCCCAACGGCGAATTATCGATAGCGCCGTCGAAGACAATCATTCCCTTAGCATTTATGATAAACATATGCGGTGTTGTCCTGGCCTTGTAAGCCCTGCCCACTTTACCTGAGCGGTCATCGAGTATCGGGTAGCTGATATTGTTCTTTTCCGCAAACTCTTTATTCTTTTCTGTAATCAGATGGCTTGTACTGTTTATCGCAAGCCAGACGACGTTCTTGTCCTTGTACTTATCTGCAAGCTCGACCATCGTGTTTGCCTTTTCGTGATGGTATCTGCTGAATGGGCACTCATAATTGAGCCACTCCAGCACCACAATTTTGCCTTTGTAGTCGGAAAGCTCTATCGTTTTGCCGTCATAGTTCTTCAGCTTGAACTCCGGCGCCTTTTTGCCGGCTTTGGATTTGGCGGCACCTGCCCCTGCCGACGGCTTCCCGCTTTCGCCGGCACTTAGTACAGCGCTTGAGACCGCTAAAATCGCCGCTATTGTAAGAATTATTTTCTTCATTATCCCATCCTTTCAGTGTTGTATGAGTGTTTTTCCGAGCACCACTGACAAACACTGTCAACCTGGCTTCCAGATTATAACCTTTATAGAGGCAGCGTAAAGGTTTTTCAAATCGGTCTTGCAACCTCGCTGTCTTTACAGGGTGGCTCGGCAATGCTGCTGAAAATTTTGGGATGGACGCCGGATGAACTTGCTGATAAAATCCATTCGCCGGTATAGGTATAGTAATAGGACAAACAAACAACAAAATTACTGGAGGCAATCAAATATGGTCAGGAATTTTTTATGTGTGGCCGCTGTGGCAATTATCCTGAGTGGCTGTACAAGCGTCCACAAGGCCGAACGTATCGCCGGGGAAAAACCCGCACGGGTACTGCGGCACGTTGTGCTGTTCAAGTTCAAGGACGGCACCACGAAACAGCAGATAAAGGATACCGAGAATGGTATGGCTGCACTGCCGGGCAAAATCGATGCGATATACGATTACGAGTGGGGCACTAACGTAAGCCCTGAGAATCTTTCCGAGGGTTTTACCCACTGCTTTGTAATAACGTTTCTTAGCGAAGCTGACCGGGCAACGTATCTGTCGCATCCGGCTCACATGAAATTCGGCAAAATTTTCGGCCGGTATGTCGATAAGGTTCTTGTGATTGACTATTGGACAAAGCAGTAACAGCCTCGGCGGCCTTGGGGCGGCAGGGTGGCTTTGCGCTCAAAACTTAAGATGAGAATCATAGCCGGTACGAAACGAGGAATGAAATTACTTAGCCCTGAGACGCGGGTATCCCGGCCTATTACCGACCGGGTTAAGGAGTCGCTTTTCAGCGTACTTTACAAATATGACCTGCCGGAAGGTAAGCGAGTCGCTGATTTATTCAGCGGTGTCGGCTCTTTGGGGCTTGAGGCGCTCAGCAGAGCAGCGGCGTTTGTTACTTTCGTTGAGCGGGACGCCGAAGTTATTGCAATTCTGAAGAAGAACATAGAAAAAGCCGGCTTTCTTAAAGAGTCAAAGGTTATAAGAGCTAATGCCTTCAGGGTTGGCGCACCAGTTGATTTTGACCAGCAAAAGCTTGCCCTGAGCGGAGTCGAAGGGTATGATATTGTTTTCGTTGACCCGCCGTACCCTCTCACAAAAGAGACCAAAGCCGGTTCGCCTTTGAGCGGACTGTTAGCTTTGTTACAGCGGCAGTTAACTCCGGATGGAATCGTGGTGGTCAGAACCCATCGCCGCACAGAACTTTTAGACCGGTACGAACAATTGAAAGTAATAGAGCGTCGCCGGTGGGGCACTATGGCCGTAACTATATTAAAGAAAACAGGCATAAATGACAAACAGGCAGGCAGCTATAAAAATAATTAAGCGATTACGCCGGGATGGCTTCGAGGCATTGCTGGCCGGCGGCTGTGTGCGTGATATGCTGCTGGGCCGCCGCGCCAGTGACTACGATGTCGCTACGGACGCTGCGCCCAAAGACGTGATAAAGATATTTAAACGCACGTTGAAGGTCGGAGCCAAATTTGGTGTGGTGATTGTCCTGAACGAGGGCAGGCAGGTGGAAGTTGCCACATTCAGAACCGAAACCGGCTACACTGACGGCAGGCACCCTGCGGCCGTTAAATTCACCAGTGCCGCTGAAGACGCCGGCCGAAGAGACTTTACCATAAACGGGATGTTTTACGACCCTATCGAAAAAGAGGTAATCGATTATGTCAACGGACGGGCTGACCTCAAAAAAGAACTGGTGCGAACTATCGGCAGGCCCGAAAAGCGGTTTGGCGAGGATTATCTGCGGATGCTGCGGGCGATACGGTTTTCCACTCAACTCGGCTTTGCGATTGAGCAAAAGACTTTCTCGGCAATTTGCAGCAACGCAAAGAATATAGCCAAAATAAGCGGTGAACGCATTGCGATGGAGTTGGAAGGTATCTTAGTTAACCCCAACCGCTCTGCAGGGGCGTCAATGCTGGTTAAAAGCGGACTGGCTGAAGCGATTTTTCCGGGCCTCTCTGTCGGGCAGGCAAAGTTCGCAATTAAGGTACTCAGTCAACTGCGAAATAGACGAAATAGAATTGATTTTTCCCTCGTATTGGCCTGCCTTTTTGCCGGCTGCACGACAGAATTTGCACTTACTGAGCTTAGAGTTTTGAAACTTAGCAGAAACGCAAACAGGCATATAAAATTCTTACTGACCAACAGGGGCAAACTGCTCGACGAGAAAATGTCTTTAGCTGAACTGAAAATGATACTTGCCGAGCCGTATTTTTGGGACCTTTACGAGCTGCAGGAGGCAATTCAAAAGGCCGGCTCCGGTGGCAGGGCGGCCCTGAGACCGTTGATGAGATTACAAAAAAGAATAAAGGCATTAGGTGATATTGAATTAAAACCTGCACCTCTGCTCAACGGCCACGACCTGATTCGATTAGGGGCGGTTCCGGGACCGGCTCTGGGGCAGTTGGCCCATGAGATGTACATCGCCCAGTTAGAGGGAAAATTGCAAACATCACAACAGGCAGAGCGGTGGGTACAGAGGTGGCTGCAAAGGCACAAAATGATTGAAAAATAATGCAACCGTTTACTCTTTTAATTAAACCTTCCGGCTCGGATTGCAATATTGATTGCAAATACTGTTTTTACAGGCATAGAGCGCCTGAACTCGGCCGTGGCAGACAGCGGATGAGCGATGAAGTGCTCGAACGGCTTGTCAAAGATTATCTGAAGTTAGGTTTTCCGGTTTCCAGTTTTGCCTGGCAGGGGGGGGAACCTATGCTGATGGGGCTGGATTTTTATAAAAGAGCGGTGGAGTTACAAAAAAAATACGGCGCTGCCGGCCAGGAGGTGAGCAACGCCCTGCAGACCAACGCAATTCTACTCGATGAGAAGTGGTGCCGGTTTTTACACGACAATAAATTTCTTGTCGGCGTCAGCATTGACGGCCCCAAAGAATTCCACGATTACTATCGCCTGGACCATTCCGGCTCCGGCACATTCGATAAAGTAGTCAGAGCTATCGGGTCCTGCAAAGAATACAAGGTTGAATTTAACACTCTTACCCTGCTGAACAACAGAAACGTGGAGCATCCGGATGAGTTATTTGATTTTCTCATCGAGATTGGCTCAAGGTATTTGCAGTTTATCCCCTGTGTTGAGTCTGATTCTGTAACAGGCGGGATTGCGGATTTTTCAATCACACCGCATCAGTACGGCGAATTCCTGTGCAGGCTATTTGACCGCTGGTACGACTACGGCCCGCAGAATCTGAGCATTCGTAACTTTAACTCGATACTATCTTTTTGCGCTGCCGGCAAGCATACGATTTGCACATTTGATAAACAGTGCAGCTCTTATATTGTAGTTGAGCATACCGGCGATTGTTTCTGCTGTGATTTTTTTGTAGAGCCGAAATGGCGACTGGGCAACATTTTTGAAACGCCGATAGAAAAACTTGCCGCCGGCGGTAAAAAGCGTTCCTTTGCCCGGGCCAAGCAGAAACTTTGCAATAAATGCCTTCTCTGCAGATACCTTGCCGTCTGTCGCGGCGGCTGTATGAAAGACAGGACTGTTTTTGGCGACCATAGCAGCCGGGAAAGCTATTTCTGCGAGGGCTATAAGCGCTTTTTTGATTACGCAATGCCGAGATTTATGCAGATAGCCGCTAATTATGCTGGACAAAAGAATTGAAAAATGATAAATATACGAAAAAAAATAGAAATGATGATACTTGAGCGTTTTCTTACCCTAAAAAATTTGAATAATTTAGAACCTCTGGAGGATTTCAAATGTCAGTACCTGAAATTGCGGAAAGTTTTATCGGCTCGGTTACGCAGGTTACACTCGGTGCGACCAAGGAGGCCGGCGGCACTCGCAGTTCGACAGTAACCGTAGGCGGAGCGCGTAATGTTGTTTATGGCGGCTCGATTGACGATGCAGGCCAAAAGCCGGTTATCGCTATGGATGTGCTTGACGTCAGGCCGGACGATTGGCCGGATGTTTTGGCCGAGCCTTATAAAGATGTACTTGAAAGTCCCGCCGACTGGGCTAAAAAGTGTGTGGACGAATTCGGAGCGGATTTAATCTGTCTGAAATTCGACGGTATCCACCCCGACAAGGGTGATAAAGACGCGTCTGACGCTGTCAGGGTTACCAGTGAAGTTCTTGGCGCCGTAGGTGTTCCGCTTATTCTGTGGGGTTGCGGCAACGACGAAAAAGATAATCAGGTTATGCCCAAAGTAAGCGAAGCTGCGAAAGGCGAAAACTGCCTCATCGGCACGGTTGCAGAGGATAATTACAAGTCTCTGACTGCTATTGCCCTGGCGGACGGGCATCTGCTTATCACCCGCGCTCCTCTGGATATCAATATTGCCAAGCAGGTCAACATTTTAGTTTCCGATATGGGCTTTCCGCTCGAACGTATAGTAACGTTTCAGACTACGGGAGCATTGGGCTATGGCATTGAGTATGCCTATTCAATCCAGGAGCGTCAGCGGCAGGCCGCTCTCGGCGGCGATAAAATGATGGCAATGCCGGTAATCTGTGACGTCGGTTACGAGTCCTGGCGGGTTAAAGAAGCCAAACTTGCCGATGCTCCCGGCTGGGGAGCTGTTGAAGACAGGGGCCCGATGTGGGAGGCCACTACCGCCATCTGCCTGCTCCAGGCCGGCGCCGACATAATTCGGATGCGTCATCCGAGAGCGGTAGCAGCGGTCAAAAACTTCATCAACCAGATATGGGCCGTCTGATAGAGGAGATAATCGACAAAGCGAAGTGAAATCAATAATCAATAATCAATAATCAATAATCAATTATGAGGTACTTATTATGATTCTAATTGGAGAACGAATTAACGGAATGTTTACCGATGTCAAGCAGGCCATCGCGGATAAAAATAAACAAATCATTCAGGACCTGGCCAAAAAGCAGACCGAAGCCGGCGCAAACTATCTGGATGTAAATGTCGGCACCGCCGCGGCAGACCAGTTGGGCACTATGCAATGGCTGGTCGAAACAATACAGGAAACCTGCTCAACTCCCCTGTGCCTGGATTCACAAAAACCAGACGTCATTGCAGCCGGCCTAAAAGTGCTTAACGCTGACAACGGCGCTATTTTGAACTCCACGCCGTTGAATAAGAAATCTGACGAAGAAATACTGGATAAATACATAGAAATGGCTGAGCAGGCCGGGCCGAAGGCGGGCATTATCGCTCTGACTATGGACAAAAACGGCGTACCCCAGGACACCGATACCCGCGTGGCGATAGCAGCGGAGATTGTACAAAAAGCGATGGAAAAAAGCTTTGACGCACAACGGCTGTTCATCGACCCTATTATTCTGCCGGTTAAAGTGCCGAACGCCCAGGCTCAGCCGGGCAACATTCTCGCCGCAGTGGAGCAGATAAAATATTTAGCCG
>CAJVYK010000107.1 GCA_913009865.1 uncultured bacterium | reverse complement strand
CAAGTACCAAATCCTTTACTTTCCTGCTGGGTAAATTAAGTGAACCGAAAGCTGCAGCGGCGGCACTTCGCAATTCAGCATCAGTCTCCCGCGAACTGACCAATGAATAAATAGCGTCTATCATTTCGTTATCAAGCAGATTGGCATTAATTTTAGCCGAGACGGCCAGAGAATTGAAGGCGGATATTCTAATGTCCTTAGCGTTGGTTTCGGCAAGAGCCATTGCGGCTATCGAACGCTGAGCATCGGGACTGCCGAGGCGAGCTAAAATCCGGCCGGCAAGAACCTGGATTTCAGGGCGACTGTCCCTCGTTGCATTTATAAGAGTGCCTTGAGCTGCAGATAAATCAATAACAGGATTTCGTGTTTCCCTCAATTTGAGCATAACTTCGGCCGCACGGACGGCATAGCTGTTGGCTAACTGCTCATTCCACATACCTGTATCTTCGCCCGCCCTGTACCGCTCTGGTGCAGGGCCCGCCTGCCCGAGAGCATCAGCCAAACTCTTAACAACCAGCTTACTTTCAGCAAAGTTTTCTCTGGGCCCGGCTGCAGCTATCGCTATCGCCGCACTATATCTCACGGCCTTATCGTTGAAAGAGAGGGCCTGAACCAGCGGCTGAGCTGTACCAAGTCGATAAAACAGAGATTTTTCACCGGCGGTGGTGGCCAATGCTTCAACGGCACCGAGGGCGACATAAGCATTCTTGTCCTTAACAGCTCGTGCAAGCGCCTGATGCAGATATTCAGGGCCGGCGGTGGTGGCATAGACAGCCGCATCAGCGTGGCCGGGACCAAAGTAATCGGGCATATTGACACCGGCGGCTTCGGCCTTGAAATAGGCGGCCAGCCAAAGGCCGATAGCCCTGCCGAATCCGGCATCGGCTTTGAGCGCCCACTCGCAGGCACGCATCGCCATAAGCTCGTTAAAATAACTCTTGTCAACCTCCTGGCGAACCAGCCGGCCACCAGCAGAATCCCAGAACCATATATTGGCAAAATCAGCATCCCCAGCCGGAGCCAGAGATTCGGCGTGATAATAATAGTCTTCAGCAAGCCGGTAAAACAACTGTGCAGCGGGAAGTTTCAATACCGCTGGGTCGATATCCCTGATGCTCTGCTTCGCCCACTTGCGAAGTTCGGCAGAGCCGCTGTTTTCAATAACATACTTCAGATAGGCCAGCGATTGAGGATAACCAATCCTGCCCAGCGCCTTTATTATTTCGGCCTTAACCGACACATTTTCAGTCTGCAAGGCGGCTGCAAGAGGCCTTATCGAATCTCTGCCGATTTGTGGAAGCGCTTCTATAATTTCCGGCAATTCTTCTTTGCGGGAACCGTCAGACATTGCATCGAGCATATACATTATTGCGTATTCGCCGGAGTTACGCAGACGCTTAACCGCTGCAAGTCGGCCGCGAGGAGAAGCGCTGCTGAGCCTTTTTATCTCCTCTACGATAATCTTCGGGTCAGCGCGACGGATGAATCTGCCCTGCTCGATAACATCCAGGATTTTACCGCTAAGCTCAGCCAACTCGGTATCAGGCGCAGTTTCATTAACCTTTAATAAAATCGCATAACCCTGCTGATTTGATTCACTTAGAGCAAGCAATTCCACAGGGTCAGGGTTGCTTGCGAGAATAGCCTGTGCATAGCCAGCAGCTAAGTCGAGTCGGCCAATCTTTGTGTAATGTAAAAAATCATTCCAGTTTTCCTCGATAGTCTGAGCAAAACCGGTACTAACTACAAAAAGCCCTATCGCTAAAATCACTGTAACAGTTTTTCTGTTGAACATCGAAATATCTCCAAAAGATTCGTTGTAAAAAGCTAAAAACCATAAGTTATTATGAATATTCGTCCCTAAAACCAACATACTATAAATAAATACCTTCTCTGTCAATAAAAAACCGCTTTAAGTGAGCTAACCAGCTAACCGGAATAACCGCAGCGCTTAACCATCCTGTAACCGTATCCCACGGCGGCTTCTACCTAATCTCTATGATATTTGGACACTAAGCTTCGGATTTTGAGGTAATTATCGTTGATTATGGCTTCAGAGAGTACAAAATAATACTCTATCAAATAGCATATAATGGACAACAGATAGCGGACAGT
The DNA here is from genome assembly GCA_913009865.1 of uncultured bacterium. Classification (GTDB taxonomy): domain Bacteria; phylum Planctomycetota; class Phycisphaerae; order Sedimentisphaerales; family Anaerobacaceae; genus CAJVYK01. The sequence goes on along the minus strand of CAJVYK010000107.1, from coordinate 4,681 downwards.
AAAAAACTAAACGCTAAACGCTATACGCTACACGCTATACGCTACACTAAAGGAACCGCAATTATGGAAGATAAGAAAAGAACCACCAAAAAGCAGAACAGGAAGATTTCCAGGCGTGATTTTATCGGCGGTGTTGCAGCAGCAGCCTCAGCGGGGGCGTTTTCACTATTGCCATCCTGTGCCAACATAGCTCAGATAATGACGATAAAAAGAAAACGGCCGAACATCGTCTTTATAATGGCGGACGACCACGCCTCGCACGCTATGAGCTGTTACGGCAGCAAAATCAATAAGACGCCAAACCTCGACCGGCTCGCTGAAGAAGGCATGCTGTTCGAGAACTGCTTCTGTACCAATTCCATCTGCGCACCCAGCCGGGCAGTGATTCTGACCGGAAAATACAGCCATATCAACGGCATACTCGACAACTTTACGAAATTCGACGGCAGCCAGCAAACTTTCACCAAGCTGCTGCAAAAAAACGGTTATGAAACTGCCATAATCGGCAAGTGGCATCTTATAAGCCAGCCGACCGGCTTCGACTACTGGAATATTCTGCCGGGCAACGGGGAGTATCACAACCCGGCGTTCTTCAATATGGGTAAGCGTAAGAGATACAAAGGATACGTTACCGACATCATTACCGACTTCTGTATAAACTGGCTAAAAAACCGCAATGATAACAAGCCGTTCTGCCTGATGTGTCAGCACAAAGCGCCGCATCGCAAGTGGTACCCGGACAAAAAACACGCAAAGATGTACGAGGATACCAATATCCCCGAACCGGAGACGTTCAACGATGACTATAGCACCCGCAGCGATGCCGCCGGCGAACAGGCGATGAGCGTTGAGCACCATCTTACCCACGAGGACCTCAAAATGGACCCGCCAAAAGAACTCGCCGGCCAGGCACTCAAGAAGTGGAAGTACCAGCGCTATATCAAAGACTACCTGCGCGTCGTGGCATCGCTGGACGACAACGTCGGACGCCTGCTGGATTATCTTGACACAGCCGGCTTAGCTGAGAATACCATCGTCTTCTATACCTCCGACCAGGGCTTTTTCCTGGGCGACCACGGCTGGTTCGACAAGCGGTTTATGTACGAGGAATCGCTTCGTATGCCACTGCTGGTGCGATACCCGAAGGAAGTGGCGCCCGGCTCGGTCAACAAAGACATCGTCCTGAATCTGGACTTCGCCCCGACGTTCCTGGACTTTGCCGGCATTGCCAAGCCCGCTGATAGCTCTGCCACAGGTATGCAGGGCCGAAGCTTAAGACCAATACTGAAAGGCAGCACGCCCCAGGACTGGCGCACGTCAATGTACTATCACTATTACGAATATCCGAGCATGCATATGGTAAAACGACACTACGGTGTGCGGACCCTGCGGTATAAGCTGATGCACTTCTACTACGACATCGACGCATGGGAACTGTACGACCTGCAGAAAGACCCAAACGAACTAAACAACATTTACGATAACACGGCATACGCCGATGTCGTCAAGGAACTCAAAACCGAACTGCGGCGACTGCGGAAACAATACGGCGACTCGGACGAACTGACGAAAAAATTCCTCCAGGACTATCTGAAGAAACACAGCTGACGAAAATCGTATCCTCTACATTCTATTTCCCGGCCCTGGACTTATATCTGGGGTTCGGGGTGGGCATCTGAGCATCAACGGCCTTACGCCAGGAGCCAAGGAGTTTGCGGAGCTGCTCGGCCTTTTGGGGCATTTTTTCCGCAAGGTTGTTCTTTTCGCCAATGTCTTCTGCGAGGTTATACAGCTCAACGTGGTTGTCCTCGAAATACTCGATTAACTTCCAGTCGCCCTGACGTATCGAACTTGCCGGGCCGATGCGAGGATTGACGAAGTAATAGTGCGGCCAGTGCCAGTACAAAGTATTGCGTTTCAGCCGGGCGATGGGGTCCTTCAACAACGAAACAAAACTTACACCGTCCATATCGGCGTTGTGCTGCGGGTCGCCACTAAGGCCGGCCATCTCGAGAATTGTCGGATAGAAATCTATCGAACTGACCGGCTGACTGCAAATACTGCCCGCCTTTGTAACGCCGGGCCAGCGAACGATTAGTGGAACGCGGGTGCCGCCTTCATATAACGAACCCTTGCCGGAACGCAGCGGGGAGTTGTCGGTTACGGTCTTGCCCCTGTATCTGCCGGCAAGGCCGCCGTTGTCGGAGAAAAAGAATACTACGGTGCGTTCGGCGATGCCAAGCTTATCGAGCCGGGCAAGAAGACGGCCAACGTTTTCGTCAAGCGTGTGAACCATTGCGGCATAGACAGGGTTACGGTGACGCATATCCGGCTTAATTTTTTTGCGATAGTACTCAATGAGTTCCTCTTTGCCCTCAATCGGGGTGTGGACGGTATGATAGTCCATGTTGAGGTAAAAAGGCCTGTCTTTTACCGCATCGACGATTTTCAGCGCTTCATCCGTCAGACGGTCGGTCAGGTACTCGCCGTCTTTGCCCAGTTCAAGGTGCGGAACGTATCGGAACTTACCGTCGCCAAACGTGCCTGTGCCGCTGTAGGGGTAGAAGTATGTGTTCGGTGCGCCTGAATAAGTCCCGCCAATATTGATGTCGAAGCCCTGCGTCTCGGGGTAGTGCTCAGCGTCGCCAAGGTGCCACTTACCTATGTGAGCCGTGGTGTAGCCGGCTTTTTTGAGCACCTCGGCAATGGTTACCTGCTTAAGCGGCATATTGCCAACCGTGACCGGCGGGATGAGAAGGTGGTTGAGCGGAGGGTTCGCTGAGGCCTCGTACCAGGTGGTCATATGCAGACGGGCAGGATACTTGCCGGTCATTATCGAGGCACGAGTCGGAGAGCAAACAGAAGCCGCTGCGTAGGCATCGGTAAAACGCTCGCTCTGCAGGGCCAGCCGGTCAATGTTGGGCGTCTCATGCAAATCACTGCCGAAACATCCAAGGTCAGACCAGCCGAGATCGTCGGCGAGAATAAAAACGAAATTCAGCTTGCGTGACGGCTTCTCTGCACCCAAAGCAAAACGCCCAAGAACGGCCATCGCAGCGGCACTGCCGGCCAATTTCAAAAAAGCACGTCTATCCATTCGCTTTCCCCTTTCATTCCTGACAGATAAGTTCAGCCAGGATTTATGACAGTCTCTTCAAGTATCTTACGTACCGCTGAAAATGCAGGACTGTTCGCATCAATATCAAATATGGTCTTGCCCTGTATAGAAGCTTCAAGCACACTCTTATCATAAGGTACACAGCCAAAGTTCGCAACCCCATCCAAGTCTTTGCTATTCTCAGATTTATTCCATATTACACCAATTTTCTTCACAGATATCGGCAACTGCTCAGCTAATTCAAAAATCCTCCGGGCTGTAATCACGCCAATAGGAGTAGATTCGGCCACGATACACAGCAGGTCGACATTATTGGTGGTTCGCCGGGACAGGTGCTCCATTCCCGCCTCGTTGTCCATTACCACAAAGCTGTACGCGGCGCTTAGCTTGTCTATAAACTTTCGCAGAAGGTTATTTGCCGCACAATAGCAGTCCGGGCCCTCGGGCCGACCCATAGTGAGCAAATCAAAGCCCTTAGCTTCAGTAACCGCCTGCTGAATACCGTACTCAAAGGACCGTATCCTGTCCATACCCTCATTGCTGGGTGGTTTGGCGCGGGCCTGTTCGCGAATTTCAGCAATGGTGCCCGCCACTTCGGCGCCCATAGTTAAACCCAGACAGGCGTTAGGGTCGGCATCGACAGCAAGTACCCCCCTGCCATTGGCTGACTGGTCTATAAGTATCCTGATAATCATAGCAGCCAGGGTTGTCTTGCCGCAGCCGCCTTTCCCGCTTATAGCAATGGTTGTCATTTTCGTATCTCGCTTCACGCTTCACGCTTCACGCTTCTTACCGATGGAAACAGCTTCAAATCCGTATGCGGCAAAAAACTTGCCTTGATAAACTCATCCATATACGTCGGATGACTCATTAAGTCAAAATATGTCATACTTTTGGCGATCCGTTCCGCTGTTTCCAGGGCCTTACGGCTGAGCAGAACGGTTTTGGCGCCCGCTATAGCTGTATTTCCAACAAACCTAATTTTTTCTAACGGCACGTCCGGCAGCATTCCGATAGTAACGGCCTGCTTAACGTTCAGAAAGTTTCCAAACCCGCCGGCAAGGTAAACCGCATCCAGGTCTTCCGGCTTTGTCTGCGTAGCATCCATAAGCACCCGAATAGCAGCAAAAACACCGGCCTTGGAGCGAATAAGATTGTCGATGTCGGCCTGGGTGATAACGATTTCCTGGAAACCATCGCCGGGGGGGACTAACTGGAACTGTCGGCCCTCGTCACCTTCGGTTAATCTTCTGTCACCATCTAACTTGAATCGGCCGGTGCGATCTATAATGTTGCCGGTGAATAATTCGGCAAGGGTATCTAAAAGACCTGAACCGCAAATACCGACCGGCTGGGTATCTCCGATTGTCTTAAACTCGATAGAAGCGTCCCGATGAACAGTTAATTTTTCAATGGCCCCTGCTCCTGCTCTCATGCCGTGCCTGACCCCACTGCCCTCAAAAGCAGGGCCGGCTGAACTCGAAGCACAAACCAGCCAGTCGCGATTGCCAAGAACCACCTCGCCATTTGTTCCAATATCAGCAAAAAGACAAGTGCCTTTTT
>CAJVYK010000106.1 GCA_913009865.1 uncultured bacterium | reverse complement strand
CAGCGGACTGGATTTACCGTCAGGGATGAAGAAGAGAAGTTAATTGCTTCGGCTCTTACTTCACTCTTACTTCAACTCTATTTCCAGAGCCGTCAAAGAGCGCGGCTGAAGGATATGCACAATCCCGCCGGAAGCAAGTACTTGCGGAGCAGCATCCACTACAGTCTTGACGGTGTTTGGGTCAACCTCATTATCCGCCTCGATGGCCGGGCCTGTAAGCACCCAGGCGGCGGCCTTCTTGACCGACAGGGGCATATCCAGTTGTATCGACGAATCAACTCCCGCAGGCGATTCTTGACCCTTGCTTTTCAGACCCTTAATCCAGACACGATGAGCGCTGTCCAGGTCCTTGTTGATTATCATAAGAAATATTTTCTTGCGGTCAGCGGATAAACTGGCGTTCACCGAGAGCACAGGTACTTTTCGAGGTTTTACTCCCAGTATGGGCGGTGATTTATAGCTGGGACAGCTTACCTGAACGGGAAACCATATAGGGCCGAAATGCTCTTTGTACATCTCGAACATATACTGAGCGGGTCGCTTCCAGTAGGGAGTTTTAATAATCTGCCCTTTGAACCGCGGGCCGTCATTGAGTTTGCCCTTGGCGAAATGCTGCTCGTTGGAGATTTGCCCCCAGTATTCGTTTACAAACTGCCAGTAGTTCGCCATATTGATATTGTTCTCCGGCCTCATCATCATCGCTACAAGGTCGGCGCAGAGCAGCGACTCGCCCAGGGACAGCCGCCAGGCAGGCAGGCCGTCATCATATACGAAAGAGGTATTATATTCGGTGATGGCCAGGGGAAGTTTATTTTTTGTTGCCGACAAAAACTCCTGGTATCTGTCCTGTTCGTTAAGAGCGGCGGCAAGTGTGGCCTTGAAAGACCTCTTGGGGTCATACTTGGGTTTGCCTTTATAGGCATAAACAGGGTAAGTGTGAACGATAAGAAAATCAGCGGCAGGGGCGGCATCCCGCACAATTACCTGATTCCATTTCCGTTCCATAATGCCGCCTTCAGTTACAACTCCTATCTTTATACTCGGGTCAACCTTCTTCATAGCCGCCGATACCAGTAGAAAATTTTTGGAGTATTCAGCGGGGTCTATCGAGGAAATGGTTTTCCCGTTGTCGCCGTGATAAGTTTCGTTTCCGTATTCCCAAAAACGTATGTTATAGGGTTCGGGGTGGCCGTTCTCGGCCCGCTTTTTGCCCCATTCGGTTTCGACAGAACCGTTGCAGTATTCCACCAGCTCAGCGGCACTTTGCGGAGTATCCTCGAAATAGCTGATACCAATAACGGCCTTGGCGCCGACTGCTTTAGAGACCTTCATAAACTCATCGAGTCCGAAAAGATTTTCGACGCGATCTCTCCAGGGGAACATAATAGGTTTAATAATAGGTGTTCTTTGCGGGCCTATGCCGAGCTTCCATTTATAATGGTGCAGGCCGCAACCGCCCGGCCATCTCATAAGGGTTATACCGGCGGAGCGGGCCAGATTCACCACTTCTGCTACCGGCTCTTTCTTTTCCGGGTCCCAGATGCCAAAGCCGTCATCACGGTACCACATCAGGTTATTGCCGAAGATAAGCGGGTTCACTAACGCCTCGCCCGGCTTCAACTTCGGTTTCGAGGCCGAACATGGCTGCGAGGCCGAACATGGCTGCTCTGCTCCATAGAGTTTTGTTACCATTACCATCAGCACTACTACTGCCAGCAACCTGGGCAAAAAGGCAAGCATTGCTTTTCCTGCGATTGTAGAGTTAATTTTTTTTCTCATTTGTTCACCCCTATCTGTCCTAATTGAACATATATAGCTTCTTGATATTGGTTCTTCGTTGTGAAGTATCCAGCAGAGGCGGTTATATCGCCAGAGAGCAATATCGTCAAGGACAAATTTTCCAACTCTATCCCCCTGAATTCCCAAGTAAACCCGTGCAAAAAAGTAAGATTTTGATAGTATAGAGCTTAATGGATACCATCAAGCCTGTTTGACCGGAAATTGAAGCTCGAATTTTTAAGACAGATTTGATATTCTATTAGAAAAGAGACTCAGCGGCATAACTGAGCAAGGATATACTATTGTTTATGGAAAATTCCAGATCAGTTAAATAAAAACCAAAAAGAATTCATTATGTTAAGCAGGTTCGCCTTTCTGGCTCAAATCATTGTTTTTGCATCACTTGTTCAAGGGGCTCCCAAATACAGCATTATTGATCTCGGCACACTCGGGGGTGATCTCAGTATTGCCCGTGCACTTAATGAACGGGGCAATGTCGTAGGCTATTCCAAAACAATAACCAAAGAAAGTCATGCCTTTGCCTATAAAGACGGCAAGATGATCGACCTGGGCACCCTCGGCGGCAATTACAGCTGGGCAAACGGCATTAACAATGCTGGTGTCATTGTCGGTCAAAGTAAAATTCCTGACAAAAAGTTTCATCATGGGTTTATCTATCAAGATGGTGTCATCAAAGATATCGGGACGTTAGGTGGCGACTGGTGTGTAGCTGAAGGTATCAATGATCAAGGGATGATCGTTGGTTACAGTTCAAATAGCGATCAGAATGCACGTGCTTTTTTATATCAAGACAACAAAATGACCAGCCTTGGGGTACTCACCGGCAGGCAAAGCCAGGCGTTTGCCATTAACCTGAAAGGTCAAATTACAGGAGTGAGTTCATATAGAACCGAGCATGTTGACAGCCACACCTTTTTCTACGACCAATCAAAGATGACAGATATCGACCCAAATGGCAACGAAAGTTATGGGTTTGATATCAACAACAAAGGTGAAATCACCGGCTGGCGAAGAATAAGTAATACAGTAAGTCATCCATTTATATACACCCAGGGCAAACTCACTGAGTTTGACACGCTCGGCGGTGAATCTGCCTTTGGAAAAGCAATCAATGACCACAGCCAGATTGTTGGCGAGAGCAAAAACAAAGAGGGTGAAAGGCGCGCATTTCTATACGAAAATGGAAAAACCATCGACTTAAACTATCTTATTGCTCCAGGCCAATGGACACTCATCGCCGCAGCAGATATCAATAACAAGGGACAAATCACAGGTTACGGCACCAACGCAAAAGGCGATATACATGCCTTTTTGTTGACTCCGGTGACGAAGTAAATCCATTTCATTTTTATTGTTCGATTACCCTGTCTTACGGCCAAAGGCCGCGTCTCAAGGCAGACGTCCAACTGAAGGGCAACGCAATACTGTACGACAAGATGGAATATTTATTAACTCGACCCGTAGGTCGCCCACCCAAGAAGCCGATAGTTCTGTACCACAGTTGCTGCATCTTACGTTCACATCGTTGATTTCCCCGGCAAAGCTACGTTCTGCGGGCAGATTTTCACCGCTGCTTCGAGATGGCCGAGCAGGTACTTTTTGTCCGGGCCGCCCAAATGCTCCCAGGGCAGAATTTCGTCGGTTCCGAATTGTGCTTGTGCCGCTGTTTCAATATCCATACCAAATTTATCAAATGCCCTCTGCCAGAGTTCATAGTCGAAACATTCATCCCACAAATCGAATCTTGCGCCGTCCCGCCAGGCCGTTTCGATAACATCGCACAGCCGCCTGTCGCCCCGGCCTATCGCCGATTCCAGTACGCTACCGCCTATATCGTGAAATTTAAACTGCAGAAATTTTGCACGGAGTTTTCTTTTCTGGTCGAGTATCATCTGTTTTGCGTACTCGAAATAGGATTTGGGTTTTTGGGCCAGCCAGCCAAACGGCGTATGCGGCTTGGGGACAAACCAGCTTACGGCAACGTTAATTTGACCTGTTTTGCCGTCAACTTTTTTGCGAAGTCTGGCTAATTGAAATGCCAAATCCACAATTTGCTTTATATCCTCTTCGGTCTCGCCTGGCAGGCCGACCATAAAGTATAACTTTAATCGCTGCCAGCCGGCCCGGTAGGCTGCTTCCACAACGGCGAACAAATCCTTATCTTTTAAGGGCTTGTTGATAATCTGTCTTACTTTCTCGCTGGCGGCTTCAACGGCAATTGTCAGGCCGGCTTTTCTTACCGAGGTTACTAATTTGGGCAGCAGCTTCAGCTGCTGGTCAACTCGCAGACTCGGCAAAGATAAGCCGACATATTTGTCCTGAAAATATGCCTGAAGCTGTGAGACTAATTCTTCGAGGTCTGGGTAATCTGCGCTTGATAAACTCAACAAGCTGACCGTGTCGAACCCCGTTGCCTTGTAACAGGCCTTTGCAGTATTCACAATTTTTTCAACGCTGCGGCAGCGAACAGGTCTTCTGCAAAAGCTGGCCTGGCAGAATCTGCATCGGCCGGGACATCCTCGCATAATCTCGACACTGACCCGCTCGTGAACGGCCTGGACAAATGGAACTATCGGGGCAAGCGGAACGGGGGCATTCTCGAAATCCTCGACGACGGCATTGCTTAGTTTTGAGTTTTTGCCGTAAGGCATCCTGTGGAGAGTTTCGAGTTTTGAGTTATGAAGGATGGGGACATAGGCCCATTCGAATTCCTTAGCGGCCTTGAGTAGAATCTCTTTTTTCGTCGTGCCGGCTTTTTCCCCGCTCCTTACCAATTGTATCAGCTCAACGACTGCCTCTTCACCTTCTCCGAGCACAAACAGGTCAATAAAATCAGCGAGCGGTTCACAACAATTTGCCATTCCGCCTCCGGCAATTATCAACGGCTCGCTCTCGTCTCTACTGCTGCTGCGAATATTTAAGCCGGCAAGGTCGAGCATATTGAGCACATTGCTGTAACAAAGCTCAGTAGTCAGGCTAAAGCCGACAATATCGAAGCTCTTCATCGCCGCTTTGGACTCCAGACTAAATAGCGGTATCTCTTTCTGGCGCAACAGTTTTTCAGCATCAACCCAGGGCGCAAAAACCCGCTCAGCGGCTACGCCGTCTATTTTGTTCAGACAATTATAAATAATCGCCAGCCCCGTATAGCTCATTGCCACTTCGTAAATATCCGGGAAGCACAGTGCAACCGTCAGGTCACAGCCCGAAAGGTCTTTTTTGATTTGGTTTATCTCACCGCCGATATATCTGCCGGGCTTGCGAACGAACGGCAGGAATTCCCTGTCAACCCGCTCAGCCAATGTTGTTACTTGTTTTTTATTCACAAAAGCATTATACAATTGATAATTGATTCTCGATACTCGATTTCTGATACTCGTATGAATAAGAAAAATACCAGGATTATGACTGGAATTATTGCTGCCGCTTCTTTGGTCGTGGCGTTGTTCTTTTTTCGGCCGTCGGGTTGGGTCGAGGCCGACAGCGGTAATCGCCTGCTTATGGGCACATTCGCCCGTATTGTCGCCGTTGCTGCGGATTCGAGCACGGCTAAGAAATGTATTGAGGCGGGCTTTGAGCAGCTCGAGCTGGTGAACAATTCGATGAGCGATTACAAAGCCGATTCGGAATTGAGCCGGGTGAATCGCCGCGCCTGCGAGGGTGCGGTTAAGGTAAGTGAGCCGCTTTTTGAAGTCCTGCAAAGGGCCGTGGCGTTTAGTCGGGAAACCAACGGCGCTTTCGATGTTACGGTTGGTCCGTTGGTGGATTTGTTCCATTCGGCAGGGAATAAAGGAGTCGCTCCGGGCGAAGAAGAAATCGCACAGACCAGGTTGAAAACAGGTTTTGAAAAGCTAAAACTTGACGAGCAAAACAGAACGGTGAAGTTCGCAGTTGACGGTATGCGGCTGGATTTGGGCGGTATAGCAAAGGGATACGGAATTGACAAGGCGGTGGAGGCAATGCAGGAGTGCGGGGCGGTCGGCGGAATGGTCGATGTCGGCGGCGATATTCGATGCTTCGGCGTACCGGCAGGCGGCAAAGAGCATTGGTTAATCGGCCTGCAGGACCCCAACGATACAAAAGAGGTCATTGGCACAGGTAAAGCGCTGCTGGTTTTGAAATTGTCAGATGCTGCGATTGCCACCAGCGGGGATTATCGCCGTTTCACCTTAATTGACGGCAAGAGGTACAGTCATATTGTTAATACTAAAGCCGGATACAGCGGCGGGCTGACGAGCGTAACGGTTATTTCCAAAAACGCAACCGACGCCGACGCTCTGGCCACAGCGGTCAGCGTGATGGGGGCTGAAAAGGGCCTTGCCTTAATCGAAGTAATGCCGGGAACCGAGGCGATTCTAATACCCTCGAAAGCTGGTTCCATTCTCATCAAGACCAGCGGCGCAGAAAAGTATATAAAGTAATCTACTAAAGGAGCACATATCGTATCTCATATTTATTTCGTATTTCGTTTGAGATACGCTTCACGCTTCACGCTTCACGAGTTGTGCGGTTTTGCCGACGTAGATGATTACCTTAGTCGGGCATTTGTTAAGGGCGGTTTCAGTTTGCTCGGTTGGCTGGTATTTTTTGTAATCCACACGGGCCAAATTATTCTCGACTGTAAATATATCTGTCTGTTTGACACAGAGGCCGCAGCCGATACAGCCGACCTTGCACATTGCACGTGTGCTTTTGCCGTTTTCTTTACTGCTGCAGGCAACAGTCATCATATTTTCACAGCCGAAAGGTGCCATTTCGATTAGATTGCGCGGACAATGTTTTGAGCAGGCCATACAGCCGGTACATTTCTCATAGTCAACAACGGCCAGACCGTCAACAATATCAATAGCGTCGAACTTGCAGACCACGGTACAGTCCCCAAAGCCCAGGCAGCCGAACTTACAGGCCTGAACATTAGCCAATGCGTTCGCAGCGGTGCAGCTTGGAATGCCTTTGTACCCGGCGTGATAAGTCCTCTCGTCGGTGTGTGCGCGGCAGTGAACTATCG
>CAJVYK010000105.1 GCA_913009865.1 uncultured bacterium | reverse complement strand
CATCTAAACTTCTGTCCCATAATAACATACAAAGACCGTTAAAACAAGCAATATCTGGCTTAGTAGCCCCCAAATGCGGTTTCCTCGCCCAAACTCCACATTACAACGCCTCAAAGCAAGCTTACTTTGTCACATATCACGCTTACTTTGCCACAGGTCAAGCTTACTTTGCCTCAAAGCACGTTCACTTTGCCACGGAGGAAGCTTACTTTACCACAGGTCAAGCCTGCTTTGTGACATATCACGCTTCATCTGTGGCATATCACACTTACTTTGTCATAGCTAAAGCCTACTTTGCCATAAAGCAAGTCGCCTTAGTGAAAAAGTCAACTGATTTTGACTGGCATCTATCGCTTTGTGTCCTCTGTGGCCATTTTTTTCGTGTCGTATTACCGACCGGTTTTGCGTCTTTAACGTCGTCTATTTGTTTTTTTTGATGGCCTTTTGCGGCTGGTATTGAATCGGCGGCGGCTGTTTTTTTGCTTTTTGATATTATCCAGTTGGGGTTCGGCAGACAGCCACACAGGGTCAATATTGTTATTTTTTATAATGGTTTTTAATGTATGTAAATCATGGTTACTGAAAAACGTAACGGCTGTGCCTTTTCTTCCCATTCTGGCGGTTCGGCCGGACCGATGAGTATATGCCAGCGGGCTGTCGGGAAAATCATAATTAATCACATGGGTTACATGGCTGAAATCGAGACCTCTGCTTGCAATCCCTGTGGCGACAATTGTTTTAAGCTGCTTTTTCTTAAATCGATTGAAAAGTGACGACCGCCTCGACTGTTCCATCCCTCCGTGTATGATATCAACTGAATCAATTTCCTTTTTTAGTTTATCGAACAGATTTTCGCAATTCCTTCGGGAATTACAAAATATTATTGCCTGCGTCGGCTTTGTGTCTTTTATGTATTGCAATAGTGAGCCGAGTTTCCTGCCTCCGGTGGTCTGCTGAAACTGGTGGCAGAGACTTTGGGGCGCTATCTGATCGACATTGAGTTCAAGGGTAATAGGATTTTTGAGATATTTTTTTGCCAGGTGTTTAATTTCTTTCGGCATTGTCGCAGAAAAGAGCAGCGTCTGGTGTTCATGTATCAGGCATGAAATAATAAATTCGATATCAGTGATAAAGCCCATATTCAGCATTTCGTCCGCTTCGTCGAGTATAAAGGTCTGAACCTGCGAGAGGTTCAAAGGGCTGTTACGGAGCAGATCGATAAGACGGCCGGGAGTGGCAATGAGGATATTTACGCCATGGGACAGCTTTGCTTTCTGTATCTCGATGGGAAAACCGCCATAGACTGCAAATGGGGTGACATGAGTGAATTTAGCGACATCTGAGATGGCGCTTACATATTGCAGAGCAAGCTCACGTGTGGGTACCATAACTAATGTCTGTATCTGGTTTTTGGCCGTGTCAACCGATTGGACAATTGGTATTCCACATGCAGCGGTCTTTCCGGAACCGGTCTCCGCCAGGGCAATCATGTCTTTGCCTGCGATAATATATGGAAATGTTTTTTCCTGTATAGGTGTTAATTCCCTGTATCCGAGTTGCTTAAGGGCTTTTAATATCTGCGGCTTTAAGTTAAGTTCGGTGAATTTCATATATAAAACAATCTTTCTTAAAATTGCTCAGAGTGAGCAATTCCCGCATTATACACAAAATGTCGTTATCAATGGAATATAAATTAAATCCGTTGATACTGCATCCATCGCTTTGCGGTTGACAAAAGATGCCGCTGAACGTAAAAAATTCAGATGGATAGTAAAGAGCGCAAAAATATATTAGTTACCTGTGGGCCGGGACTGAAAGATTATCTACAGGCAGAACTCGAGGGCTTGGGCTTTGAGATAGTCGGCAGTCATCCAGGAAGTGTTGTTACTCGCGGCTCGTTTATCGATTGTATGAAACTGAATTTATGCCTGCGAACCGCTTACAACGTCCTTTATCTTCTCAAAGAGTTTCGTTGCGGCAGCGGCGAATCACTCTATAAACATATTAACAAACTGCCCTGGGAAAACATCATCTCACCGCAGGAGTATCTGTGCGTACTCTCGCGGGTCGATACCTTCTCGATTAACAACAGCATGTACCCGAATCTGAAGGTCAAAGACGCAATCGTTGACCGCTTATGCAAAAAGACCGGTTCACGGCCTGACAGCGGCCCGGACAGAAACAAAGTCGTCGTCAATCTTTTCTGGAAGGCCGACAGGGCGTGGATATATCTTAATACTTCCGGCGTAAAACTTTCTGACAGGAACTATCGTAAAATGCCGCACAAAGCGCCGCTTCGCGAATCGTTAGCCGCTGGTATTATCATGGCGACCGGCTTCGACGGCTCGCAGGATATCGTACTGCCAATGTGCGGCAGCGGTACGCTCGCTATCGAAGCCGCTCTTATAGCGATGAACAAGCCGGCTGGGGCTTTGCGCAACAATTTTGGTTTTAAGCATCTGAAAGTTTTTAATAAGCAGGTATGGGAAGAACTGCGTTGTGATGTTCGCAGGACTATACGTAAGGACGCGCTGCGAAAACGTATAATCGCCACCGATATAGATGAGCAAGCTATCGAAGCTGCCAGGCAGAACGCAAGAACGGCAGGGGTCGAACATTTGATAGAATTCGATGTGTGTGATTTCGCCGATACCGAGGTTCCGGAAGGCGCTGGGATTATCGTAATGAATCCGGAATACGGCTTACGGCTGGGTGATATCGAACCGCTCGAAAAAGAGTATAAACGCATTGGCGACTTTTTCAAACAGAGATGCACCGGTTATACCGGCTATTTGTTTATAGGCAACAAGGATTTGTCTGCAAAAGTCGGCCTAAAGGCCTCTCGCCGTATGGTATTTTATAATGGCAATATAGAGTGCCGCCTACTGAAATACGAACTTTACAAAGGAACAAAACAACCGCAACAGTGATGGAGAAATCCTTTAATTGGTTAGCCCCGTCATCAAGATGACGGGGTTATTTCCCCCCCGCGCCTGTCCTGAGCGAAGTCTCGCCATAGGTTTACCGAAGGCGGGCAAGGAGAAGATAGATAGCTTTACTTAATTGCATTTTACACAAAAAAACACGTTCTTGTCCCACTGCACCCACCTTCCCCCGACGGCAAATAACAATAAATAACAGTGTATGATAATCCTTGACACTTAATAGCAAGTCGTGTAGACTACTAAACATTTGAAAGGATTCTGCATGAAAACAGAATGGTTGAATGCCGAAGAAGCTGCTAAGTATCTCGGCATAAGTACGAGTAACTTGTATTCGATGGCCCAAGCAAAAAGGATTCCCGCTCATCGTGTGGGAAAGATCTGGAAATTTAGCGTTAGTGAACTTAATTCTTGGGTACGGACTAACAAGCCCATTAATGAGTTTTTTACTTCCGTAGATTTCGATATTGAAGACAACTTCTTCCTGCGAGACCCACAAAAGGAAGCATACCTTGCTGCATATGACTTTTTTATAAAAGGCCAGAAGAGAGCGATACTGCAACTGCCCGTTGGCTGTGGAAAATCAGGTTTAATATCAATTCTTCCTCTCGGAATTGCACAAGGCCGTGTGCTTGTTATTGCCCCCAATTTGACTATCAAAGAAGAACTCTCACGTGTCTTGAGCATTTCCAATAAACGCTTTTGCTTTTGGAGCAAGTGTAAAATCCTTAAGCCTGAGGTTATGGCTACTGGTCCTTACCTTGCGGTGCTCGACAGTGTTGATTCTAACATTCACGATTGCGATAATTCTCATTTTGTATTGACAAATATTCAGCAATTGGCCGTCAACACTGATAGGTGGCTTTCCCAATTTACAAGCGATTATTTTGATATGATTCTTGTTGATGAGGGTCATCATAGCGCCGCATTAAGTTGGATTAATGTCTTTAACAAGTTTCCAAATGCAAAGGTGGTAAATCTAACTGCGACACCGTTTAGAAGTGACCAAAAAGACATAGAGGGCGATCTGGTTTATAAATATGCGTTTAGGGCTGCCATGATAAAAGGGTATATTAAAAAGTTGCAAGCAATATATGTTTCACCAAGTGAGTTATACTTTACATATATGGGCGACTCAAAGCATTATACTCTCGATGATGTGTTAGCTCTCAAAGAGGAGAAATGGTTTAGCAAAGGCGTTGCATTATCCCCAATTTGCAATCAGAATATTGTTGATGCCAGTCTTGACAAACTCGAGAACTTGCGTAAAACAGGCACACAACATCAGCTGATAGCAGTTGCATGTTCGGTTGACCATGCTAAGCAAATAAGATCGTTGTATACAGAAAAAGGTTACAATGCCGCTGCAATTCACAGCAGGATGAGCCCTGATGAGCAGGAAAAGGTCACACGAGAACTTAAATCCGGCATCTTAGACTGTATTATCCAAGTGCAGATGCTTGGCGAGGGCTTTGATCACCCTAAGCTTAGCGTGGCTGCAATATTTAGACCTTTTCGCTCTCTTGCACCTTATGTACAATTTGTTGGGCGAATTATGAGAGTTATTGTTCAGAATGACCCGCGACATCCTGACAATGCTGGTAAAATTGTAACTCATATCGGTTTAAATCTTGACAGCCAAATGGATGATTTTCGTCAGATTGACAGAGAAGATGAAAAATTCCTCAAGGATTTGATCGAAGGCAAAGAACCAGATTTGCCAGAAGAAGTGCTTAACGGGTCTGCTAGGATGAGGGTTTCCGAACAGATGGTAGTGCAAAATGAAATAGTAGACAATTTTATAGAAGAAGATTTCATAGACCCTGACGACAAAGAATTACAGCAAGAACTTCAAGCAGTTGCTGAGTCCTTAGGATTTGACGCTGAGGGTTTGGCGGAGTTTTTAAAGAAGAAAAAAACTGACCGTTTCAGAACCACTCCTGCATCAGCTCCATTTCCTATCAATCCACAAACACAGAGAAAAGAAGCACGCAAACGTCTGACTGATGTTACGAAGCGAAATGCAAAAATACTTCTAAACCGACTATCGCTATCTAACGGTGGCCAGCAATTACAATACGACTATGCGCCAGGTCATGTAACTGGTAGTAATTTTGTAGCGGCTGTTCAATTAATAAATCATGAAGTAAACAGACTCCTTGAGATTAAACCTGGAAGCCGAGCCCTTCTCAAAACCGAAGATTACCAAATTGCGATGGATGGTATGGACGAAATAATCAACACATTAACGAGACGTTTTTATAAAAAAAAGGAGTGACAAATGGCTAAAGCAAAAGGTAAGTGTCCTTCTTTGATTGCAGGTAACCATGGAAAACCTAAATTCGAAGAAGCTATAAGGAAGAGGACGTGTAAAAGGTGTAAGAAAACTATTCCGGGTGGTATTGATTGCGTTGCTATTCCTACACCAGGAACAATGGGCTCACGGATATACTGTAATCAATGTTTTGGTAAGATTATCGAACAAACACAGAAAGATCTTAATGAGCTTAAAAAAATGGTAAATTGAATTGGAAAATTAAAGCTTTCCGCCTGCCCCCTATGGGGGCCATATTTCTTTCAACTAAATACTATTTACTAACGACTATCAACCCCCGCACTTGCCGTCAAAAATAATTTCTGTCTTCCGCCGTCTGTTATTTACGTGCCTAAGGCACCGCTATTTATATGCTTTATCTGGCTTTGGAGGCTGGGTGATTGAATTGATTATTGGGTTGAGATTGCCGCAGTCGCCTATGGCTCCTTCGCAATGACATCTCTGTGGTCCTCGGTGGCCGATTTAATCCCCTTTTTCCCATTCTGAACGAAGAAGTTAGGACATCATCATGCTGTGACATGTGCGACAGGATTATGTCGTTTTATCTTTCTGACAACTTTTCGCTTTCCCCTTGCTTTGACTACAGTCTTTCCGGTCACACGCGACATGAATCGGTTATATAGAGGCCTTAGTTGCTTATCTATTTTTTTAGGATCAATAGACTTCAACAAAAGTATAGCGACAGGCTCGCCAAGTTTCTTTTCCAGCATTGTTAAATGATCGAGCGTAAAAGACCGATGACCGCTTCCCACCATACTGACAAAAGATTCACCACAGTTGATAGCTTCTCCGATTTTTTTTAATGTCCAGCCATACTGATCTTTGAGCAACCGAACAACATCCCTTGAAAAGTATTCCGTACCCTCAGGTTTATTCAAATTTGTTTTCATCGTGATTTCTCCTTTTACTCTTCTATGAAAAAACTAGTGAAGTCACAGAAACGTCTCGCCGCTAGCTCATAGAGTTGTTGTTTTTCTGACTTACTTAATTTCTTTCCGCTATTTTTTAGAATACTTGTACTTCCAGTAATTGTTTTGGTAATTTTCTTACAACAGTCCCTTTGTTTTCGTGTCAAATTCATCTTGTTTACAGTCACCATAGCCCTTTGGTACCATCCAACATCTTCCCAATATTCGTCTTTGCCCCAATCATCGGTTGGGTAAGCTGGCAGCGTCATCGTTATCTTTTATTCCTTTAATTGATTAGTTGTCTTTGTGTTCCTTATAAAGTATACCACAACTTCACTCAGAGTCAAGTGTATTTTTTAAAAACATTCACTTTTAGTGAAGTCTTTTTTATTGGCTAAATCTGGTCAATTCTTTTCGTGAGGGAATTAAAGGCATCCAGTCATAAAACACCAAAAGGCGCTATCATTTAATATCGCGCCTTTCAGTAATGCCTAAATTCCCAATACCATAACATTCGGCAAAACATCCGACCAGCTTTACCCACCTCCGCACTTGAGATCGGAAGAGCGTCGTGTAGGGAAAGAGTGTAGATCTCGGTGGTCGCCGTATCATTAAAAAAAAAAAAAATATCAATACAAGAAGAACCTCTCC
>CAJVYK010000104.1 GCA_913009865.1 uncultured bacterium | reverse complement strand
TGTAAAATCAATTCCCAAAAGACCTGCGATGCACCTTTTCATCTGCCCTTTGACCGGCTCCAATCTCGGCTGCTCAGCGTGTATTATCAAATCAACATTGACCACTACCCAGCGTTTTTCTTCGAGCTGTTCCTTTACGATAACCAAGAGCTTCTTACTGTCCGCATCTTTGAACCGCGGGTCTGTATCAGGAAACAACGTCCCTATATCGCCCATCCCAGCCGCTCCCAGCAGAGCGTCAATAACCGCATGCAGGGCGACGTCGCCGTCACTGTGACCTGCCAGGCCGGCCGGGTACGGCACAAATACCCCGCCAAGCATCAGTCTTCTGCCCTCAACTACTCTGTGGACATCAGTGCCGATTCCGGTACGATATTCGTGGTCGTGCTCTTCAATCACAGTAATCCCTTTGTGCTGGGGACATCGGTGCCGACAATCCTGACCGCTTCGGCAAGCGACTGGCCAAGTCCCTTGAAAATCGCCTCAGCTATGTGATGGCTGTTTGTGCCGTACGGCACATTTATATGCAGATTGAATCTGCCGTTATTCGAAAAGCTGCGCAGCATCTCTTCCAGACACTCGACATCGAAATCGCCGATTTTATCCGTTCGGTAGTCAACTTTATACACACAGCTTGCCCTGCCGGACAAATCGACAGAGACATTGGCTATGGCCTCTTCCATCGGCACGGAACTATGTCCGTATCGTCCAATCCCTTTTTTATCGCCAAGGGCTTTGGCCAGACATTCGCCCAGGCATATCGCTATATCCTCGACCGTATGGTGCGCATCGACATTCAAATCGCCCTTAGCGCAAATCACCAAATCGATTTTGCCGTGCTTGCTCAGATGCGAGAGCATATGGTCTAAAAAACCGATGCCGGTATCAATCTGGTATTTGCCGATACCATCCAGATTAAGCTCAACCGTAACGTCGGTTTCTTTTGTTTGCCTGTGAATTTCAGCGGTTCGCTCTGCCATAATATAATGTCCTTATTTTGCCAGGATTTCTTTCAAAGCCGAAAGCAGCTTTTTGTTTTGCTCTTTTGTGCCCACCGTTATCCTCAACTTATCTTTAAGCTCGGGATAAGCGAAATATCTAACATAGATGTTGCGTTCGGTGAGTCTATCATAAACTTCCACCACTTTGCAATTATTGCATTTTGCCAGGACGAAGTTGGCGTGGCTGTCCGGAACAGAAAAGCCCAATTTTATCAATTCACCGGTTAATCCTTTTCTTTCCGCCTTTATCTTCTCAATATTCTCTCTGAAATAGTCCTGGTCTTTTATCGCCGCAGTTGCGGCTTCAATAGCAACCACGTCGACATTGTAGGAATCTTTAACTTTCATCAGGCCGGCTATTAAATCCGGCTGAGCAATGGCATAGCCGAATCGAATCCCTGCGAGTGAATAACCTTTACTCATCGACCGAAGTATGATTACATTATCAAAATTTTTAACCAGCGCCGCACAATTCTTCTCCGCAAAATCAATGTATGCCTCATCAATCAATAATACACCGGAAAGCTCATCCGCCAACGAGGCCAATTCCTCAACACTTACAAAGCTGCCACTCGGCGCATTCGGATTGCAAACAATAGTCAAAGCTGCATTAGTGCTCGCTAATTTGGCCGGCAGATTGAACTCACTATCGAACGGAACTTCAATCAGCTTACAGTTTTGCAGATTGGCCAATACCGGATACAGCGAATAAGTCGGAACAGGGTACGCAACGGGGCGATTTTCATCGCAGAAGGCCCGGAAGGCAATCGTCAGCAAATCGTCTCCGCCATTACAGCACATAATGTAGTCGGCTGAGACGCCATTAACTTCCGCCGCCGCCTGGCGAAATGTGCTTGCTTTCGGGTCGGGGTATCGGCGAAGCCGCTCCGGGGCAATTTCGGCCAGCACTTTTAAGACCTGCGGCGAGGGTGGATAGGGATTCTCATTGGTGTTCAGCTTCACCACGTCCGTGCGAGACGGCTGAAAGCCCGGCTCATAGCCCTTTGCCTTTTCAATATTCTCTCGAAAATAAGTCATAGTTCGTTGTTCATTGTTTGTAGTTCATTGTTTCCGCCGGAGGCGGATTTATTGTGCGTATTGCGTACAAGGAATCTCATATCATATCCGCTGCACACTGTACAAGGTTTCCCCCAGATTATAAGGGTATTTAGCTGGAAGTGAAAGAGAAGATTTTGCGATATTTACAAGATGAAAATTAGCCTGGATACTATGAACGAACCGGAACCTTTCAATGGTTTTTCCGATTTCCCCAAAAAAGCCTTGATTATAGTTCCGATAAAAAGTATAATTATGGCTCTTCAAGAACAGAAAATATCAGGTTCATTTTTTTGAAGGAGGAGTAAAGTGAAAAAACAATCAATTCTCGTACTGGTGATAGCAGGGTTGTTTATTACTTCTTGGGCCTCCGGAGCAGCCCTTGCCACCCAAATCTACTGGTGTGAAGGTGGTTGGGGGTCTGGAAGTGTCTACCGTGCCAGTTTAGACGGTTCTGACAAAGAAACCCTGTTTTCGTCTACAGAATCTCCTCTGTCTGTCCTTTCTTTAGATGCCAAAGGTGGAAAGATGTACTGGACTGGCTACGATAAAATCCAAAGGGCTAATTTGGATGGCTCTGGTATGGAAGTCCTGGTAACAGGGATTGGTTTTTCCGAAGGTTTAGCACTGGACCTGGCAAACGGTAAACTATATTGGGCCAGTGATAATAGAACCATCCAACGAGCCAATTTTGATGGTACCAACGTAGAAAACCTGCTCACGTGGTCAGAAAAAATCTTCGGTCTTGCTGTTGATATAGATGGCGGCAAGATGTATTGGAGCGCAAGGGATACTGGCACGTCCCACAATAGTATATGGAAGTCTAACTTGGACGGTACAGGCGTAGAATACCTGCTGGATGGGGGAGATGAGCCACTGGGTATAGCGCTGGATTTATCAGCCAACAAGATGTACTGGGCCGATTGGCAAGGGCGCAAAGTCTGGCGCGCTAACACAGATGGTACAGGTTCGGAAATCCTTTACACAACTGAGACGGGAAATCCCATAGGAATCGCATTGAACGTTTTTACCGACAAGATATGCTGGAGCGAATGGAACACCAAACACATTCTACAGGCCAATTTGGATGGTTCCGATGTTGAAGTACTCTTTTCCAGAATTGCAGATCCTTGGGGAATAGCGATCATCCCTGAACCAGCGACGGTTTTGCTGTTAGGCTTAGGGGGATTAGCGTTGCTGAAAAATCGCAAAAGAGTTAACCACGGAGAACGCTGAGAGCGCAAAGAAAGGCAGAGAAAGATAGAAACAAAAGAAAAAGAAGATGGACTCCTGCTTCCGCAGGAATAACCATCTTTGGGGGGCTCGGAATGATGAGCTTAGCAAGGCTGTGAGCATAACGCCTGCTTTTAAATCTCTGGTTACATCTTTGTGGCAAAAGATTTCGAGATACGCTTCACTCCACAGTCCTAAGGACTCCTTACGGAGGATGCCTGACGGCGGAGATACGAACTACTTCTGGCAGTAATCTATAAGGCGGGCAATCTCGCTGCGCAGGTCCCTGCGATGCACAATCATATCCAGAAACCCGCGCTCAAGCAGAAATTCAGCCGTCTGAAACCCTTCCGGCAGCTCCACCTTTATCGTTTCGGCAATCGTGCGAGGGCCGGCAAAACCAATCAATGCGCCCGGCTCGGCTATGCTGACATCGCCTAACATTGCAAAACTTGCTGTTACACCGCCGGTAGTCGGGTCTGTCAAAACCGAAATGTAAAGCCCGCCGGCCTCGTCGAATTTGGCCAGCGCAGCGGAAGTCTTGGCCATCTGGCCCAGCGAAACGACACCCTCGTGCATTCTCGCTCCGCCGGAACAGCAAACCACCACCAAAGGCAGTGTATCCTCAATCGCTTTATCAACGGCTGCACAAAACTTCTCGCCGACCACAGCACCCATAGAGCCCATCAGGAAATTCGGCTCCATCACGCCTAAGACAACCCCCCTGCCCTTGATAAATGCCTTGCCGATTCGCATAGCCTCTCTGGCGCCGCTTTTTTTCTCCTCGGCTTTCAGACGTTGCTTATAAGTAGTATCCCTGAACTTAAAGCCCAGCTTATCTTCAGCCGTCAAATCGCCTAACACTTCCTGAAAAGAACCCTCATCAGCCAGATACTTAATACGGGTTGCCGCCTCAATGCGAAAATGATGATTGCATTCCGGACAAACGTTGAGATTCTCCTCGACCGTACTTCTATAGAGCATATGCTCGCAGGCCGGACATCGCATCCAAAGCCCTTCGGGCATCTCTTTACGCGGCTTCAGTGAAAAACCGTTCCACTTGGATTTTACTTCTTTGGCCATAATTAGAGAAAGAGAAATCAAAGATTAAAATGCAAAAATCAAAACGACAAATCAAAGTTCAAAAATAGAGATTGCTTCGGCCGCTTCGCTCCCTCGCAATGACACTCTATGTCATTTCGATTTTCAATCTTTCAGCTATTTTATATCTTACCAGAAATTTACAGATATGGCTATAAAAAGTTACTCGCAGGCCGCCCGAATGGCGTTTATCGCAGCAATACGGTCGGATTTCGAGAATATTGCCTGGCCGGCTACGAGGGTATCAGCACCGTAAGAAACTGCAATTGGCGCAGTTTGCGGGTCTATCCCGCCATCGACTTCGATTCTAATTTCAGGGCCGATGATTCCCCTGATTTCAGCGATTTTTTTCGCCGCCTCCGGCATAAATTTCTGGCCGCTAAAGCCCGGATGAACCGTCATTACCAGTACCATATCGCAAAGCGGCGCAACCATCTCTATTGCCTCAACCGGCGTTTCCGGATTCAGGCATATACCGGCGGTGCACCCGAGCTCGTGCAATTCATCGATAAGAACCTGCGGCTTATCAACAGCTTCGATGTGAAATGTTATATGGTTAGTGCCGGCCTTGACAAACGCTTCGGCATATTCAGCCGGCTCAGTTATCATCAAATGGCAGTCGAAAACCAGTTTGCTCACCCCTCGAAGCTTGGCAATCACCGGCGGGCCGATTGTAATATTCGGCACAAAGTGGCCGTCCATAACATCCAGATGCACCATACTCACCCCGGCCGATTCAATCACAGTCAGCTCGTCAGCTAACCTGGCAAAATCAGCACTCAATATCGACGGTGCAATCTCGATTGTCCCTGCTTTGGCTAATCGCAAATCCGTATCTCTTATCTGGTATGACGATTTTTGATTTACAATCGGAATTCGGAAATCGGAAATTGTTTCTATCCGCTATACGCTAACCGCTGCCCGCTGTTATTTTTCATCGAGTATTTCAAGACACTTGAATTTTTTGCCCTCTAAAAATTCGAGCGACGCCCCGCCTCCGGTGGAGATATGGCTTACCTTATCCTCAAGGCCGAGCTTGCCGATGGCACTTGCACTGTCGCCGCCGCCGATTATGCTGCGAGCGCCTTTGTCCGTGGCCTCGGCAACAGCCAGGGCAACCGCCTCCGTACCTTCATCGAAAGGCGGCAGTTCAAAAACGCCCATCGGCCCGTTCCAAACAATCGTCCGCGCACCGGCAAGTTTATCCGCAAAAAGTTTTCGAGTTTCAGGGCCAATATCCATACCCTGCCAGCCGGCTTCGATATCACCGGTAACTACTCTTTTCTCAGCGCCGGCTTTGAACTCGGCGGCAATCACCGTATCAGCCGGCAAAACTATTTCACAGCCGAGGTCTTTAGCTTGTTTCAGCAATCCATCAGCTTTATCGAGAAAATCGTCCTCGCATAAGCTCTCACCTATCGCCCGGCCCTGGGCCTTGAAAAATGTATAGGCCATTGCTCCGCCGATTAGTATGCAGTCAACCTTGTCCAGGAGATTTTCAATTACACCTATCTTGTCGGAAACCTTTGCTCCGCCTAATATCGCCACAAATGGTTTTTCAGGATTGCTGAGCGTCCGGCCGAGAAACTTCAGTTCCTTCTCAATCAAAAAACCGATAACTCTGGGCTTGCCTTTCATAATTGTCGGCACGGTGTACATCGAAGCATTATCCCTGTGTGCGGTGCCGAAAGCGTCATCAACATAAATGTCCGCCAAATCGGCTAATTGCCTTGCAAAATCGTCTTTGGCCTGACGTAGTTGCGCATCTTCCTTGGCTGCCCTATCTTTTATCGTCTCTTCCTTGTGGAAACGCAGGTTCTCAAGCAGCATAACGTCACCGGCTTTAAGCGCATCGGCCCTGGCTTTCGTCTCATCTCCAATGCAATCGTCAGCAAATGCGACCGCCCTGCCTAACAATTCGGAAAGTCTCTTAGCTACCGGAGTCAGAGACAACTTCTCATTTCTCTGCCCCTTGGGTCGGCCAAGATGGCTCATCAGAATCAGCGCACCGCCGCCTTTTAGAATCCTGTTTATTGTGGGCAGGGCCTTAACAATTCGGTCATCGCTGGTAATATTGCAATTCTCATCCAAGGGAACGTTGAAATCACACCGCATTAAAACCTTTTTGCCCTGCACATCAATATCAGCAACAGTTTTTTTGGGCATTATTCTATCTGTCCTAACAAAACCCTTTATACCATTCTGAGCAGTACCGTCTTGTCATTGCGAGGAGCATAGCGACGAAGCAATCTCAAAACGCTAACGGACGAGATTGCCGCGCCGACCTTCGGTCGGCTCGCAATGACAGTACTATACGCTATACGCTAAACGCTATCTTTACATCGCCGCCATTTTTTCCATAATATCAACGGTGCGGTTCGAATAACCCCATTCATTATCATACCAACTGACAACCTTAACACACCTGCCCATTACTATTGTGCACAGAGAATCGAAAATACTCGAAGCAGGGTCAT
>CAJVYK010000103.1 GCA_913009865.1 uncultured bacterium | reverse complement strand
GTCGAAGGCTTCGCCGTAGATGGAACAAATCCGCAATTTTCACTTCCCAATCATTTAACCCGCCCACGGCTTTTCGCCGTCCTGAGCCTGCCTGTATCGAGCTTGTCGAGAGCGCCGAACGGCATTACCCCAAAATAGTAAGTAAATCGAAAATCGTCAATCCAAATCCTCCACATCAGATAGAACGCACGAGTTTATCCCGGCGCGCCGGGGCAGGCCTGCCTCCACCCTTCGACATTCGATATTCAATTGCTCGACATTCGATATTCACTTTTCACGATTCCACAGTTTTACGTTTTGATCTTTGACTTTTGACCTGTTTTCTGGTATAATGCCTCGCATATTAAGGATGACGCTACACTAAAAACAGGGGGAGTAACAAACCGTGCCTACGCAACCGCCGCATCACGTTTCAAGCCAGAAATCTCAAAATCCGCATCCCCCCAGCCCACCTATTCACTGCCCACCATTCACTATTTTCGCGAAACGAACCCAATCCCCGCCCCGACGGTCTAAAGACTAATAAACGATGGGATTTCCAGATAGATGTGATATAGTATTACGCATCGGCCCGGATGCCGATGTATATTGATTGATCCGCAATGCCGCGGCTCTTAGGGAATGCGCCTATGATATTGATAATATATTTGATTGCCGGCCCAATGTTTTTGATATCGATCGGTGCGCATATCTGGGTGAAGGTTCGTATGCGCCCCGGCGCCGAATCCGATCTTGAGGAGTACCATTACGAGTTCGAGGACCATCATCCCGGGTATGCACGATACGAGAAGTGGTCGCGGATAACGTTCGTCGCCGCCGTGATAAGCGCACTGTGCCTGTTTCTTGGGTTGGTATTTTGATTTTAGGTAACCGTTCACGGGTATTTTGAGCGTATTGAGCAACGCACTCAATGCCAAAATGCCCATTTTCAACTTGATGAATGATAGCATACTCAAGGCGGTATGTCAATATTTTCCTTAAGTCAAGCCCCAAGTTTGTCCGATAATAATCTTGTTGGCGAACATAAGGGCAAGATTTGACATCCAAAACAGAACAATTCTATATTCGACGCATTGGCGAACTTGAAAAACAAGTTGCTGAACTGATTGATAAAGTTGCAAAACTCTCGAAGAATTCTTCCAACTCCTCCAAGCCGCCATCGTCGGATATTGTCAAGCCTGCCAAACCTAAACCAACAACAGGCTCTGCTCGACAAGGCGGCCAACCCGGTCATAAAGGCATCAATCGTCAGCCTTTTGAACCCAATCAAATTAATGAAACAATCCCGCTTTATCCCGATGGTTGTGACTGCGGCTATACAGGGCGTGGTAAGCCAATTAAAGAACCTAAAATTCAGCAGACAGTTGAACTTGTTACCAACCCTGTAAATATTACTGAATACCATTTGTACGGCCTTATCTGCCCGATATGCGGCCAAGTCGTTTGGGCTAAATTGCCCGCTGGCGTTGTTGAAGGCCAACTGTTTGGCTCGCGTTTGCAGGCGCTGATTGCATATATGAAAGGCTCGCTTCACGCATCCTACAGCTCTCTGGAGGACTTTTGCAGTGATGTGCTGAATATTAAAGTTGCTCGAAGCCACCTTTGCAATACTATCAGGCGGGTCAATGAAGCACTTGCTGCGCCTTACGAACAACTCCAGCAGCATCTTTCCACCGAGCCGGTTCTGAATGTTGATGAATCCGGCTGGAAGAACAACGGCATTAAATACTGGATATGGGTTTTCTGTACCTCGGCATTCAGTTTCTTCTGCATTGCCAAATCCAGATCCTCTTGGGTACTCAGAGATATTCTCGGCCAAACTTACAATGGTACAATGGTCAGCGATTTCTTCAGTGCTTATGTCAAATATGCCAATAAGATTCAGCAGTTCTGCCTGGCTCATTTGATTCGGGATATAAAGTTTTTGACGACTCTTGCTGATAAGCACGACAAATGCTTTGGAGAAAGCCTGTTGATTCAGTTTAAGAGATTGTTTCATATCTGGCATCTTCGGGACAAAATCCCAAAGGACAGGTTCGAGCCGATTGTGTTCAAAATCAAAGACAGGATATTGACCTTGGCCGAGCAACAAGACTTGCCATCCAAGTCGAACACACTCGCCAAGCGTTTCCGCAAGCATGGTGATGCTATGTTTCGATTCCTGTTTGATCCTGCCGTGCCACCGACTAATAATGCCGCTGAACAGACGCTTCGTCAGGCTATTATTGACAGGCGGATTACTCAAGGCAGTCGCTCTTTGATGGGCAGACAGTGGAATGCACGCATCTGGACTGTGTTGGCTACCTGCAAAAAGCAGGGCCGATCCAGTTGGCAATTCCTTCAAAACGCGTTGTCTGCTTATTATTTTCAAACTTCTACTCCATCTCTTCTTCCTCAGGCCAACTAAGGGCCTGAACGGTTACGTTGTTTTTTAACTTTAGTTCACTTTAGGGCTTGGTTCAAATCAGGGTAACAAATGGGGTGGGTGTAGATATATAACGATTCCTGCCGATGTGAGGGGTAAGAGTAACAATTAACATTGCCCTTCAATCGAAAGGAATCGATATGATTACTAACAACATCGGCAGATTTGCTTGTGAGCAACAATTTTTCTCCCAAACAAGAACTTCTCCGGCAACTTCTCTTGGTCCAACAGAAAGAAAAAAACTTTCGCTGCAAGTGCTGACGCGGAGCGAATCAGTCAGTCATTTGGCTCAAAATTACCAGGTCAGTCGTAAATTTCTCTACCAGCAAGCAGCCAAGGCTTCCGATGCACTTGATGAGACCTTTACAGCTCCAACTGACAATGACAAGGTTCTGTTTTATCTGCCGGTAACAAAAAACTGGATTCGCCAATTCGTTCTGGCATTGGTGCTGATCTGCCACAGCAGTTTTCGAGGTGTGCTTGAACTGCTCGAAGCTGTATTTGACTATCGCAATTTGAGTCTGGGCACAATCCACAATATTGTCCGTGCGGCCGTGCAGAAGTCTAAACAGATCAATAACGCACAGGATCTTTCCAATATCCGTGTTGGTATTCCCGATGAGATATTCCAGGCATCTAAGCCGGTACTTGTTGGTATGGATGCTCGGTCCACTTACTGCTATCTGCTGTCTGCCGAGGAACAGCGAGACGAAACCACATGGGGCGTACACTTGTTGGACTTGGCTGCACAGGGGCTCCATCCGGATTATACCATCGCTGATGGCGGCAGAGGCCTTCGGGCAGGACAAGTCGCCGTCTGGGATGATGTACCTTGTCACGGCGATGTCTTCCATGCCGAGCGTGATCTCGGCAAGCTTGCCTTTTTCCTTGAGAATCGTGCTGCCGGATGCACAACAATGCGTCAAAAGCTTGAACGCAAAATGAATCGGGCCAAAAACAAAAGCAAAGGCAGAGCACTTTCAAGGAAACTGGCTTATGCCCGTCAGGCCGAGGAGCAAGCTATTGAGTTGGCTAAAAATATTCGCACTCTGGCCGATTGGATGCAGAACGACATCCTCTCGCTTGCCGGCCCAGACCTTCAGAGCCGCCGAGAACTCTATGACTTTGTTGTCGAAGAACTACGGACGCTCGAATCTCTTTGTCCGTATCGCATTAGCCCTGTTCTTCGGATGCTGGAAAATAACCGTGACAACCTTCTGGCTTTTGTCGGTATTCTCGACGAAAGGTTCGCCGATATTGCCGCAAGATTCAATGTCCCGCTGTTTCTGGTTCATGCCGTTTGCGAACTTCAGGGTTTGGATAAGAACCTTGCGAGCTATTGGCAACGACGAGCACAACTGCAAAAAAAACTGCAAGGACAATTCCATGATGTCGAGACAGCCGTTTGTGAAGTACTATCCGAAACGCCCCGTGCCAGTTCTATGGTTGAGAACCTAAACAGTCGCTTGCGAAACTACTTCTTCCTTCGTCGTCATATAGGCAATGATTACCTGGATTTGTTACGATTCTTCCTTAATCACCGCTGTTTTATACGAAGTGAACGCATCGAACGTGTTGGAAAAAGTCCTGCTGAGCTACTGACTGGCAAGCAACATTCACATTGGTTGGAACTGCTTGGTTTTGACAGATTCAGTCGCAATTAACCGGCCATATCCTGACTCAACTATATCAGCCCAAACCATCATAGCTGATGGCTCCTAAAATCTGTCGAAACTGTTACCCAAAATCCACTATTTTTGAACCAAGCCCAATTTCAGTTTCAACTTATCCAATACTATTCGCTGTTCAACTTCCGGCTGGCTGTGTCGGCGCATCTCAAGCATTCGGCCATCAGTTGTTGGTATCCGCACATCTATCATCATAATCGCACTGAGCTTATCAAGGACATCTCCGGCTGTTAAGCCTGGTGCGTAATATCGCAGTTTTTGCCGCAGAGTGACCAGCAGGCAATATGCCAGAAAGGCTACAAATATATGCGCCTCAACTCTATGCTCAAGTTGATGATAAACAGGACGGACAGCCAGGTCGCTCTTTAAGCTCTTAAATGCAGCTTCAACCTGAGTAAGCAGAACATATCTTTCCCAGATGACGTCAGGCTTTGTTTCAGTAAGATTGGTTCTCAACAGATACATGCCATCGCGCAGGATCATCTTCCTATAAGCATCTCTCTTGAAGCTATAACTGAAATTCTCCGGTGTAACCTTGCGGCCTTGGGCAGGTATTATTAGTTCTATACACTTGATGGATTTACCTGCCTGCTGTTTCAATGCCCCAAGTCTTTCGAGCAGTCTGTCACGATTACGACAATTCTTACGTAGTCTCGCAAGTCCCTGTAGATATTTACGCAGTTTATGTTTGCGTATAGCCCTTTCTTTAGCTCTGCGGTCTTTGCTCTTTGCCAGGACATACAGTTCATTATCTTCAGCCAATAGTTTTACCGCAACATTATCGTTGGCCTGCTTCCAGTCCAAATCAACAAGCTTGTCTTCAAATTTATTCAGCATAGCTCTTGGAGTGCCGACGAGATATTGTATGTTCTCATCACGCATCTGCGAAAGTACATCTTCTGTTGGAATACCTCGGTCCATTACCCATACCCTGCGAGCTTTACCATACATCGATTCTATTTTTTTAAGGAAGAATCTTAACGTAGTTTTGTCCAGAGTGTTACCCGGCAAAACTTCATAGCCCATCGGAAAACCTTCAGGCGTAACAATAAGGGCTATTACAACCTGCCTGCAATCAGAGCGTTTATCTCTGCTGTAGCCGAATCTGGCTTTGGGATTCTGCTCGCAGAGACCTTCAAAGTAGGTGCTGGTAAGGTCATAAAGAAGCACATCAAACTCAATGCCGAACATGTCCTCCCATCTGGATTTGAGATGTTTACACAAATCTTCCTTATGCTCTAATATCCTGTCAAGACAACGATAGAGCCTGTCTTTGGCTGCTATTCGATAATCGGTGTTCAGCAGTTCGTCCATCGCCGTCTTATCGAACCATTGCCTGTGGATATAAAATTCACTGCCGGGATGTACGAGGCGATTTACTACCAGAAGCTTCAGTACCTTTGCCCAGGAAATATCTGAATGTAAACTATCAAGGCGGTCTGAGAAGAATTTATCAAGCCCAAGTCTTTGCCACAATTCACAGCCCAGCCAGCAATCTCCAAATGAGCGAGGCCGACACAAGTGCATCTGTGAAAGTTTCACCTTTATCGAATCGACATCGCATTCTGAGATTACGCTGTCATCAGCAAACAACAATTTCTGCCGGCGTTTACCGCTGTCTGCATCAAAAACTTCCAGCGTTTTACGCCATCTGCCTTCTTGTGAAGAGGTTATTTCACCGAGATAGAGGACAGTCCGCTGAACAGTTTTGCCTTTTGCAACCCTGCGGTTCTCCACAACACTGAAATACTCGTGCCATTTTCCGTTCTTTTTGCGTTTATAACTTCTCAGAAACATACCTGTAGTTTCGCATCAGAAAAACAGCTTTGCAATAGGGTAGGTCTTCACCATGCAAGGTTTGGGAGTATTTTGTGGGATAATGAAACGCTATGCGGGGAAAAAAATTTCAAAATCGTGGTTTCACTGCCTAACTGCGAAAGTTGTGTTAAGTTCTTGGTTTTGCTGGCCTAAAGCCACCGAACCTACCTGGTGTACACCCCTTTCGACTGTCCGCTCGGAAACTTTTTGGCCAAACAGTTCTTCCAGCTTCCGCGAGGTCTGGGCGAAGCTATCATCAACCGCCAACAAGCAACAAGCTTTAGCTAAACCGGGGCTAAGTTGCTGCGAACCAAGCCCACTGCTTTTATCATACGGAGCTAAACTGGCTCGGCAGTCCTGGCAGTGATAGTATGCTCGTTTTAGCTTTATCCACCCGAAAAGAGTATGTATGTCCCTGGGACGATGCTGCACGAACTTCATTGAGCTGTTACATTCACACGGCATGGAACAGCCTTTATAACCGTTGGGACCGCAATCAACCAGCCGTTGCAGCAGCCCTTTTCCAAATGACATCATCATTGCCATTACCTCCTGCTCAAGTTTTCCGAAATCACCGCTGAAATTTTTGATTTCATCCTTTAACAATTCTTGCATTTGTTCTAAAATTTCTTCGTACATTTTTTTGCCCTCCAATGGCAGAAACAATTTTTGGGTAAATTTTAAGCTAATTTTGCCAAAAATGCATCTATTGGAGGGCTATTTTTACCTACAAACTTGACGGGCACCCTCGCAATGACAGCGTACTATTTCATTCTTGACAGAGTATTGGCTCAGCATAAACTCCGTGAAGCAATCTCAACCATTCGTAAAGCAGAGATTGCCACGGCCTTTGAAGAAGGCTGCGCAATGACATAAAAAGGTACATTTGTCCCGTGAACGGTTACCCAAATTGTAATTTCTTGCAACTAATCTACAATTTTGTTATTATACCGCCTGTGTTTTTGATGAAAGGAAAGTTGTGAAGGTAAAACTTGGAAGAG
>CAJVYK010000102.1 GCA_913009865.1 uncultured bacterium | reverse complement strand
CCTCTTTCCCTACACGACGCTCTTCCGATCTGTGAGACACTTAGACAATCCGAGTGGCGTGATGAGCTTTTCAAGACAGGTATTCGAGGCAAGGCCGGTCAGCGAATAAACTTCTCCCGTGTTGAGCCGTTCGGCGGAACTCACTGGCTGCACGCTGATGCTGAGACCAAAGACGACAAACCTGAAAGGGTTGTAATTTCTTTTGGCCCTGAACACGCTCCGCTCGAACAGAGACAGGTGGCATTAGCCATAGAAGAAGCACAACTGCTGGTTCCAAAACCAAAAATTATTGTCTTTGCGGCGTTCCAGTTTGACCCCGAAGCAGCTAAGGATATTGACGAAACCGACTGGCCGGGTGTAACGCTATTAAAAGCGCAGATGAACGCTGATATGCTGACAGATGATTTGAAAAAGAAACGCTCAAGTAGCGAGAGTTTCTGGCTCATCGGCCAGCCGGATGTGCAATTGTATAAACTTACCAAAAAGGAATTGGACGATTTCAACTCAAAACTCAAAACTAAACACTCAAAACTATACCGCATAGCGGTATTGGGCTTCGATTACTACAACACAAGAGACGGCAACATCGATTCCGGTGGCACTGAGAATATCGCTATGTGGATGCTCGATACGGATTACGATGGTCGAAGTCTTTTGCCAAGACAGGTATTTTTCCCAATGGCAGGCGAAAAAGACGGCTGGGCAAGATTGGCCAAAAACCTCAAGGCAGAAATTGATGAGCAGCTTATCGAAGCATATCGCGGTACAGTGTCTTTGCCGTTTGAGAAATGCAAGGATAAGCAGCGGGTCGCGGTAAAAATTATTGATGACAGAGGAATTGAGAGCTTAAAAATTATGGGGGTTGACTGATGGGCCAAGCCAAAATTGACCATTTAATAATCAACTCGCCATACGTTGAGCCGAAATGTCACTGGCACTATGACCGCAAAGCCAGAACCTTTGAAAAGGAAGAGGGCCGCCGTCCTGCCGGCTATGTGGTTGCTACGCCTAATTCCAAAGATTTCGATGACCCCGGCGTTTTTGTGCCGCTTCCGCTGGTAAACAAAATTCGTCCGCGTGTAAATAAATGGCGAGAAAGCAACTATCCCGGCATAACCAGTATAACAAAGCGGCTACTGGAACACTGGAACGACAGCCAACAACGCCAGTATCCTTTGTTTTTCTGCCAGTTGGAAGCTATGGAAACGCTTATCTGGCTAATCGAAGCACCGGCCTCTGAAAAGGTTGGAATTGACATACCCAAAGACGGCGGCGAATTTGTACGCCTGTGCTCGAAAATGGCGACCGGCTCCGGCAAAACTGTCGTAATGGCAGCGCTGATTGCCTGGCAGGTTTTGAATAAGGTTACATATCCGCAGGATACTCAACTGTTTTGATTTTTCCGCTACACCTTTTGCACCGTCCGGTAAGAAGACCTCAAAAGAAGCACTGTTTGGATGGGTAATTAGTGATTTCGGTCTTAACGATGCTATAGAATCTGGACTTGTGAAAACACCCCGCGTAGTAATTCGAGATGATAGTCAACTGACGAAAGAATACAAGTCAAGGTTTTATCATATATACAAAGACCCGGATGTAAAAGACGATATAAACCGCAAAGCTGAACCACAGGAACCGCTCCCCGATTTGGTAATAAAAGGCTACTATCTTCTGGGGAAAGATTGGCTGGAAACTGCTGAAAAATGGAAAGATAGTAATTTACTTACACCGCCAGTAATGATTACCGTTGCAAATACAACTCATACTGCCGCCCGTATCAAATATGCTTTTGACCATCAAAAAATTAGAATAGATGAGCTTTGTATTCCTGAGCGAACACTTCATATCGATTCAAAAGTATTGGGTATGGCGGAAGCTCAGGATGAGCCAGTATCTTGGAACAGTAATCCCAATGAAGAATCAGATGAAGCGGAAGTGACAACAAAAAAACTGACCAAAAAACAGCTTGCTGAACAACTTAGACAAACCGTTGATACTATAGGCAGAAGAGGTATGCCCGGAGAGCAAATCCAAAAGGTCATTTCTGTTGGAATGCTTTCAGAGGGATGGGATGCCAAGACTGTAACTCATATTATGGGTCTGCGTGCCTTTTCAAGTCAATTGCTTTGTGAGCAAGTTGTTGGCCGAGGTTTAAGACGGACATCCTACGATTTGAATGAAGATACCGGTCTGATGGAAGCCGAATATGTAAATATTTTTGGTGTGCCATTTACTTTTCTGCCGCATGAGTCACAAGATGGGCCACCCCCACCGCCTCCGTCAGCTAAAACAGCTATCGAACCAGTGGATGAAAAGAGAGAATTTGAAATTACTTGGCCAAACATAATTCGTATCGAAAGTATATTTCGACCTCAGCTTACTTTGAATATAGAGCAGGTAAAACCACTGGAGCTTAATGCCTTTGAAACAGCGCAAATTGCAGAATTGGCTCCGATAGTGGATGGCAAGACAGATGTAACCAAGATTTCTGCGATAGACCTCGAAAACTTAGGCCGGAAGTTTCGGATGCAACGAATTATATTTGAAGTAGCCAGAGACAACTTTGACCAGATACAGAAAAACTGGAAAGGTAGTAAAGAATATCTGCTGGCTCAGTTGATTCGGATTGTTGGGCAATTTATTTCTGCTAATAAAATTCAGGTTTCTCCGTCTCTGTTTCATCAAGATGAGTTAAAGCGCCGTATAATTATAACTCTCAATATGAATAAGGTTGTCCAGCATATTGCAGACGCCATTCGGCACGATAATGTAGAGACTTTTGAGCCGGTCTTTGACCGCGATAATCCTATCCGTTCAACTGGCGATATGCGAACCTGGTACACCGGCAGACCGTGCGAACACACGAAGAAATCGCATATAAACTTTTGTGTTTTCGATAGCACCTGGGAAGCGTCGGAAGCTTTTGAGCTTGACCGCAATAGGGATGTTAAAGCATGGGTAAAAAATGACCATCTTGGCTTTGAAATCTTTTACACTTTTCAAGGTGTTGTGAAGCGATACCGGCCTGATTTTATCATACAGCTAAAAACAGGCAATTTTCTTATCCTTGAGGTCAAAGGACAAGATACCCAACGGGACAAAACCAAAAGAGTATTCTTGGATGAATGGGTAAGAGCCGTAAATAACAAAGGCGGATTCGGCAAATGGTCTTGGAAAGTATCCTACAATCCAGCCGATGTTTCTGAAATTATCCACGCTGACATTGCCGGATGAAATCCCCACCGGAAAAGTCCAAACTAAGAATTGAGAACTCGAATTCTCTGCTTCGAACAATTTGCGCAAGTACCTTGAAAAACTTTACTCAAAACACACACATTTTCGAATATTTTCAAACGTTTCACGTCATTTTTCGCTCGTTTTCGAATATTTTCAAACATTTTCAAACGTTTTCGCTCGTTTTAGTCTTACCTATTTCACCCAATCCCTATAAGTCTACCCTTAGCCATCTTTTTTACGTTGAAAATAAACATAGCATTGAGAATAACTTTTTAGAAATCCCCATTTTTTAAAAAATCCCAAATTTATTAATTTGAGCAAATTTAGAGCCTCTTAGAATCTGAACTGGTCTTTGAATACGGCTTTGAAATCGTAAACATCGTTAAAATCATCTATCGAATCGGTCGGCTGTGCGCTCATCCACTTGTTTTCTATCATCAGATAGACGATTTCGCCGAAATCACGAGTAGTTTTTACACCCCAGGTATTTAATACCAGCATTGCCAATCTACCCCATTTTTCAACAGCCAATTCTTTTAGCCCACCGCAGAGTGTTTGGCCGCTGACATGGGCGGGTTCGGCAACGATTTTTTTTGCAGTGTAGCCGAGTCCCTCATAAACAAACTTGACTGCCTGCGGGCTGAACCGCCCGTCCTTTCTGGCAATTTTTTCAAGCTTTTTCTTCATCTCTTAACTTTTTGCCACTAAGTCACTAAGATTTTTTTTCTTTATTTCTAACTTCTTTTCTTTGCGCCTTTGCGGCTGATTTTTTTAATTAACTAACTCTCTGTCCGGGCTTTACTCCGGTGTCGGCTGAGAGTATAAAAATATCTTTTCCGCCGGCCCCTGCCGCCAGAATCATACCTTCGGATGTGCCAAACCTCATCTTCCTGGGCTTTAGATTGGCTAAATAGACCACGATTTTGCCGGCCAACTCGTCCGGCTTATAAGCGCCGGCTATGCCGGCGAGAACTTGTTTTTGCACCCCGCCCAAATCCAATTGCAAACGCAGCAGCTTGTCAGCCCCTTCAACCGGCTCTGCCTTTACCACTTTAGCAATTCGTAAATCAATTTTCTCAAAGTCCTCAATTGTGCACTCTGGTTTGAATGGTTCACCAGCTGCTTCTGTCTTCGCAGGACTCGGCGATTCGGAGTTTTGAGTTTCTTTGCTTTCTTCTATCATTGCAATTACTTTCTTTTTATCAATTCTATCAGCTAATCGTTCAAAATTATTTATCTTGCGCTTCTGCAGCACTGTTTCGACATCTGCAAAACTTAGTTCATCGACATTAAGGAATTTTTCTATTTTTTCAGCATATTCGGGCAGGATGGGTTTTAAGTAAATCGTCAGGATGCGTACAGCGTTTATTACCGCCGTAAGGGTCGTTCGCGTCTTTTCCAAATCGCTTTTTACAGTTATCCACGGCTGATTCTGCTCGACATATCGATTTGCCTCGTCAGCCAGGGCGGTAATTGTTCGCACGGCAGCGGCATAATTGAGATTTTCGTAATTCTCTATAATCTGCTCTTTTTCAGCAGCCAGCTTACTTACTAATTCTCTGCCGGCGTCGTCTAATTGGCCGAGCTGGGCATCAAGGTTTTTTGTCAGCATTGGCCCGGAGCGGGAGGCAAGGTTCGCAAGTTTGCCGACCAGATTAGAGTTAATCTTATTTGTAAAATCTTCGATGCTCAAATCTATATCTTCGATCCCGCCGGTTAGTTTACTTGCGTAGTAGTACCGCAGCGTTTCGGGCTTGAGGTATTTCAAATAGGTACTTGCTTTTATGAAAGTACCTTTTGATTTGCTCATTTTTTCGCCATTTATGGTTAAAAAGCCGTGCACGAAAAGCTTGTTGGCGGTCTTGAAGCCGGCCCCTATTAATGTCGCAGGGAAAAACAACGCATGGAAATACATAATGTCCTTGCCGACAAAGTGATAAAGCTCGTATTCGTTACTGTTCCAGAGTTTGTCAAAATCCAGGCCTGTTTTATCACAGTAGTTCTTAGCTGAGGCCATATATCCGATAGGGGCATCGAGCCAGACGTAGAAGAATTTATCTTCTTCTCCCGGTATTTTGAAGCCGAAATAGGGTCCGTCCCTGGAGATGTCCCAGTCCCTAAGGCCGGTACTGAACCATTCATCGAGCTTGTTGGCGGTGGTTTTTTGCGTATAGCCGGCTGCGATAAGCTCCTTGAGTTGTTGTTCGTAATCGGCCAGTTTGAAGAAGTAATGCCGGCTTTCTCTGCGTCTCGGCGGAGTAGAGCAGGTTGAGCAGACCGGATTAATCAGCTCCGTCGGCTGATGTGTTCCGCCGCATTTATCACAGGAATCGCCGTATTGGTTCTCGGCTTTGCACCGCGGGCAGGTGCCGCGGATGTATCTGTCAGGCAGAAACATTTTACAATTTTCGCAATAGGTCTGTTCGATTGTTTTTTCGACAATCGAGCCGGCCTGCTTCAAACGGCCAAAAATCAGCTCGCTAAAGTACTTATTTTCAGGCGAGTGGGTCGAGTAATAATTGTCAAACTCAACCAAAAAGCCGTCGAAATCCGCCTTGTGCTCTTTATGCACTTGCTCGATTAGCTCTTCAGGAGTTATACCGGCGGCACGGGCACTTATCATAATGGGGGTGCCGTGCGCATCATCGGCGCAGAAATAAAGGCACTGGTTGCCGCATATCTTCTGAAAGCGCACCCAAATATCGGTTTGGAGATATTCGACCAGGTGGCCTATATGTATCGGGCCGTTCGCATAAGGCAGAGCTGATGTTACAACGATTTTGCGCGGCATAGTTTTTAGTTTTACGCTTTCGGTTTTTCGTTTTGCGTTTTTGGTTTTTGATTTTTGGTTTTTTCTGTTGCTGCTGAGCGGATTATCTCAATCTCATCGAGGCCGACAGCGTTTCTTTTTCCGTCATCGTATTCCACTATAACAAGCTGAGTCAATATCTGGGTATCCACAACTCTACCCTCTCCCTGTTTGGTTTTTACCTTAGTGTTCCTTTTTGGCAGTCGTTTTTTAAGCTCGGTGTAAGTTTTATCTTCATATCGCAGGCAGCACTTTAATCTGCCGCAATAGCCGGAGATTTTTGAAGGGTCGAGGGTTGCCTTTTGCATTTTGGCCATTCGCATATTGACCGGCTTTAGGGCCTTGAGGAACCTCTGGCAGCAGCATTGCTGTCCGCAGCTTTCTACATCGCCGAGCAGTTTGGCCTCGTCGCGAGAGCCGACCTGTCGCATTTCAATTCTCGACTGGTATTCGTGTGCGATTTTTTTAACCAGCTCACGGAAGTCAACCCGGCCGTCAGAGGCAAAGTAAAAGATTATGCGCTCACCGCCGAATATGTGCTCTGCGTCAACTATTTTCATCGACAGGCCCAGTTCTTCGATGAAGCGTTTGCAGCATTTTATCTCTTCTTCTACGATTTTTCGCAGATGCCTTTCTTCGCTTATATCCTCCGCGGTTGCATAACGGATGACTTTGCCGGCAGGTTTACCGGAGAAATCGATTTGGCTGTCATCGAAATATTTTTTGACCTGGTCCTGGCTTAGTCTGAATTGCCCTGATTTGTAAGGGCAGAACCGGCCTACGAGATGGCCCAACTCAAGGCCCTTATCGGTTTTTCCACTGTCGCGGCTGTGTACCTTGGGTATTTGTGTTTCGTTATGCCTGAACCAGGCTAGCGTATCCATCCGTCCATAGCGCCTCCACATTTATTTATTATTTTTTGTCTGCTTT
>CAJVYK010000101.1 GCA_913009865.1 uncultured bacterium | reverse complement strand
TTTTTTCTTTCTTTCTTATCTAATCATTAAGCCAAATTATAAAGCCGCCTTATCCTTTTCTTTTGCTCGTCTTTCGGCGTACCATTGGAAGATGTGTTTCAATATGAGGTCTCTTAGAAAAAGAAACCCCGCAAATAAATTGCGGGGCTAAATACCCCGCCGCCGTACCGGCGACGGCTAAACCATCAACCGTACACTCAAGACCGAAAACCCCGCTCGGCGGCCTCGGCGGTGAATTTTTTTTAAATTGCAAAAAATGCAAATTATATTTGACGTAAAATACAACTTGACGTAAAGTAATCCTTCCTCTATATGTGAGCAGATTACAGAAAATAGCATTGTTTAATTCAATTGTCAGAAAGGAGACTAAGATGCGCGTATGTATTACCATATTATGCCTGGCGGCTGTGTGTGCCCTGGTCGTTGGATGCGAAAGCCCCGCCCCCGCTACACAACCAGCCAAAGGCCCGGCTGTCGCCGCTGCAGAAAAACCAGCAGCTCCCGCAGCGAAAAAACTCGGCCCTTATGAGACAGTAAGCAACTGGTTAGACGAGGAAGGATTCATAGCCGACTGGCTGGTGATCGGGCCTTTCCCCAATCCCGGAGACCGGCCGGACAACAAAGGCTTTGACACTGATTATCTTGGAGGCGAAGCCGACTATGTCCCCGCCAACGGAGCCGAAGTTGTCAAACCCGACGGTACGAAGGTAACATGGGCACAGTATAAATCGCCGGACCCCGAAATTAACTTCTCCTCAATCGAGCATCTCGGCCTGGAGTACGGTCAGGAGGATGTCCTTACGTACTCTGCCTGCTGGCTGGAACTCACAGAGGATGCAGATGTGGAAATCCGAGTCGGCTCAGACGACGGCTACAAGCTCTGGATTGACCATAAGCTTATCGGAAGCGAGCACGTTTACCGAGCCGCTGCGACAGACCAGGAAGTTTACCCCATAAAACTTTCGAAAGGGATGCACCTTGTCATGATAAAGGTTGACCAGGACTGGGGCGAGTACGAATTCATGATGCGCGTAGTAACGCCCGACGGCAAGACAGTACCAGGGATTAAAGTCTGGAACTAAGGGGCGAGATTAGAAGAAAAACGCTACCAGATTTTGCGGCAGAGTGAGAGGGTTTTACTCTGTGTGCTGTGTGTCTATATCATTGGGTCAAACGCTTACGCCGAAGTATCATTGCAGCGCATTGTTTTACAATGCGCTGCAATTTGTTTTACGGGCTAAATATACAATACCTTACGCCGTTATGCCGGCGGCTAAACAATATCCTAAACCGGGCACTTCAAATCATTTGACAATTCTGGTATAATCAACTTTTCTTATGACTACGGTCTAATATTGAATCCGGACGAAACTTATGGCAGTACCGATAGTTGCAATAATTGGTCGGCCGAACGTGGGCAAGAGCAGTCTGTTAAACGCCCTGGCCGGAGAGATGATAAGTATCGTTGAGCCGACCGCCGGCGTTACAAGAGACCGTATCAGCACCCTCATCGAAAAAGACGGCCGATACATCGAGCTGGTAGATACCGGCGGATACGGGATAGTTGACAGCGACCAGCTAAGCGGCCATATCGAAGGGCAAATCCGCCAGGCAATTGAATCGGCTAACCTTATTCTGTTTATGGTCGATATCCGCGACGGACTCGTGCCGTTAGATAAACAAATAGCACAGCTCCTGCGCAAATACAGCATGGAAGTACTCGGCGTTGCCAATAAAGCTGATACAGCCCAAATGTTTCCCGCCGCAGGTGAGTTTACCAAACTCGGATTCGGAGAATTCCTGTGCATATCGGCAGCGAACAATCTTAATAAATCCGTCCTGCTCGATAAAGTCTTCGAGAAGCTGACAGCTTTAGAATCGACCAGGCCGACACAGCCGGCTATGAAAATAGCGATAGTCGGCAAGCGAAACGCCGGCAAAAGCACTCTCGTAAACGCTATGGTCGGCAGTGAGAGGGTAATCGTCAGTGAGATGCCGGGCACTACCAGGGACGCTGTGGACGTACGTTTCGAGAAGGACGGCAAAACCATAGTCGTCATTGACACCGCGGGGATAAGAAAAAAAAATAAAATGGCCGACAGTATCGAATTTTACAGTTACGTGCGGGTAACCCGGTCTATCCACAGGGCTGACATTGTGCTGTTTCTTATAGATGCTGCCGTAACCGTATCGCAGATCGATAAAAAGTTGGCCAGATTTATTGCCGAAGAATACAAAAGCTGCATAATCGTTATCAATAAATGGGACCTGGCCAAAGAGGCGGCTGTCACCGGTGACTATGAAGATTATTTGACAAAAATACTGCCGGGCTTAAAATACGCACCGCTGGCTTTTACCACCGCAACCGAAGCAAAAAACGTTCAAGGCGTTTTGGATTTGGCGGCTGAAATCTACAAGCAGGCCACAATGTGGATACCCACCGCCAAATTGAACAAGGCCTTTGAAATCATAAAGCAAGAACGCGTCGGGGCGACCAAGCGCACAGGAAAGGGATGGCCAAAAATTTACTACGCCACCCAGATTGCCGTCAATCCTGTTACGATACTTATGTTCGTCAACAACCCGCAGCTTTTTGAAGAAAATTATCGCCGATTTATCATAGGAAGGTTAAAATCAATACTGCCGATAGCAGAGGTGCCGATAAGACTGCTGGCCCGTTCGCATAGAAAATAGAGGCACGAAAAATGGATACGCTTTTACTGATGCTGGTTTGTGGGGGAGGGTATCTGATAGCTTATCATACTTACGGACGGTTCCTCGCTAAAAAAATATTCAAAATCGACAAAAATGCAGCCGTACCATCCGTGGAACTTCAAGACGGTATCGATTACGTGCCCACCCGCAAGGCCATTATCTTCGGGCACCACTACACCTCAATCGCCGGCACAGGGCCTATCGTAGGGCCGGCTATAGGAATCATCTGGGGCTGGCTGCCGGCTGTCCTCTGGGTGCTGTTCGGCTGTATCTTTATGGGGGCGGTACACGATTTCGGTGCGCTGGTGGTATCGATACGAAACCAGGGCAAAAGCATCTCAGAAATAACCGCTAAGTATATCAACGCCCGCGTGCGGTTCATATTCTTTGCTATCGTGTTTTTGACGCTGCTGATTGTTATCGCAATATTCGGCGTTGTGATTGCAACGGTCTTTACGAGATTTCCAAGCGCC
This sequence comes from uncultured bacterium, assembly GCA_913009865.1. Classification (GTDB taxonomy): domain Bacteria; phylum Planctomycetota; class Phycisphaerae; order Sedimentisphaerales; family Anaerobacaceae; genus CAJVYK01. The sequence continues at coordinate 3,826 of CAJVYK010000101.1, read as the reverse complement.
GTTATCGCAGTCTGGCTGCAGATTCCAATAGCGGTTGCGCTCGGCTTTGCAGTTTATAAAAAAGGTATCAACATTCCGGTTGCAACAGCCATTGCCGTAGCCGGAATGTATCTGTGTATCGGCCTCGGCAGTTGGCGTCCTATCGAACTCGGCTCGGTTTTGGGGATACCACCCACCGGATTGTGGGTGATAATCCTGCTGATTTATGCCTGGGTGGCATCGACACTGCCGGTAACAACACTTTTGCAGCCGAGAGATTATATCAACGCATGGCAGCTCTTTATTGCTATGGGTCTTCTGGCCGGCGGGACAGCGGCAGCATCATTAGCGGGAAACCTGCCCCTGGTGGCCCCCGCTATCAACACCTCACTGCCGGCAAATACGCCGCCAATATGGCCGTCTATGTTCGTCATAATCGCCTGTGGCGCCATAAGCGGCTTCCATTCGCTGGTGGCCAGCGGCACAACTGCCAAGCAGATTGCTAAAGAAGAGCCGGACAGCTTATTCGTCGGATACGGCTCAATGCTGCTGGAAGGCGTATTAGCGGTACTGGTTATTATCTGCGTCGGGGCCGGTATCGGGATGGCCTTGAAAACGCCAGACGGCTCAATCCTGACCGGCCAAGCCGCCTGGCAGCATCAATACAGCTCCTGGATAGGGGCCAAAGGACTATCAGACAAGATAGCGCCGGTAGTTATCGGCGCAGCCAATATGATGGGCACGCTCGGTGTGCCAGAGGCGGTAGGGGTTACGCTTATGGGCGTATTCATCGCATCGTTTGCCGGCACTACCCTCGATACCACCGTGCGACTGCAACGCTATGTGATAAGCGAACTGGCAGCCGATATGCGAATTCCGTTCCTGACCAACAGATGGGCGGCGACAAGTTTTGCCGTACTTGCAGCGGCGGCTTTGGCCTTTGCCACAGGCGCAGACGGAAAAGGCGCTATGAAACTTTGGCCGCTGTTCGGGGCGGCGAATCAACTTCTGGCGGCCCTGGCTCTGCTGGTGGTTACGCTTTATCTAAAACGCAGGGGCGGATGGAAGTTTATCGTAACCGCAGTGCCGTGCATGATTATGCTGGCGATTACAAACTCGGCTATGGTGAAAAATGAAATGATTTTTCTCGCCGAGGGAAACTGGCTTCTTGTTATAATCGGAGCTGTGATTTTTGCACTGGCTTTGTGGATGACGATCGAAGCGCTGATAGCTTTCCGGGCTTCCAGACGCAGCTGACGGGAACAGCTTTCAACATTTCACGCCCTACGGAGCCTGCTCAGCAGAGGGCAGAGGTATCAACTTAAATTGAGCGGTCACGGGTCGTTGATTCAGTCTAATCTCATCCCTTCGGACATACTCGTCCGGAAAGTTGTAAACCAGCTCTCTCCTCGGCGAAGCTGTTGACTTGGCGTCCTTGTCACTGTCGTCAATTTCCAATATCACCTGATAACGCATCTTCTCATAGGCCCGCTTCGCATCTGGCGTGGCCCTGATGGTAATGGCGCGTATTACTTCATTTAGATTGGTTACTACAACTTTGTATTTACCCTGCAGGTTTGCACTTAAGCTAAAACCCAGCGTTGCAGTTGTTATAGTGTAATCACTAAGCTTATCTTCTTCCGACAGGGTAGTAATTTTCACGGCTGTTGAGGCCTCCCTGGTTGACCCTGCCAACTCGATATAGGGTGTTTTTTCAATAGCTGACGACCTTGCCTGCTTGATTTCCCTGCGTGTCAACTGAACTTTCGCACCGCCGCCCCAGTCTTTGGGCACAAACATATCTACCTGCGCCGGCTCAACAGAGGCAACCTCGATAGGGTTCTGGTCCTCGTCCAGACATTTTACATCCAGCGCTCTTTTAACAAGTCCAACGACATTGACGGAAAGTTTAGCCGGCTCGCAGGATTCAACTGTAAGGCCGAGCCGTCTTATCTGGTCGCTGCGTCTCAGGAAAGTCAGCACATCCAGACTGTGTCTGCCGGGGTTGGCCATCGCTTCCCGCCTGGGGTCCAGAAAAAATTCGAGTGCCAGCGAACCATCGTTTAGTTTCCGCCTTACATCGGCGATTCTCGCCGCTGAACCTTTAAGAATTACCTTCTCGATAGAAACGGACGATTTATTATCGTTGGTGAAACTCACCCAGAGATTAGGGTCGGCGGATTTGGCTACACTTATCTTAGCGCTGGAAACAGACAATTTTTCATCCAGAGCCAGGTCCGCCCAGCACCAGATTAAGCCCGTCAGAAATATCACCAGCAACATTTTACCGTATTTGATTTTTTTTACCATTTCGAAGCCCGCACAAGGTTCGTATCTCGTATCCTTCGACTGCGCTCAGGACAGGTCTCGTGAAGCGTAGCTCGTATTTCACTTCACGCTTCACGCTTATTCCGGTCGCTGTTTTTCTTGGAAAATCTCCAGAATTTCCCGAGAGCCGGTACCATCTCGTCCATCATGCCGGTCAGATGCTTTCTTAGCTGAGACTCGGCTATGTTTCGAGTTAATTTCCCGTTCTGGGCAATTGAAATAATGCCGGTTTCCTCGCTTACTACTAAACAAGTGGCGTCCGAACCGGCTGTTATACCTATCGCAGCCCTGTGACGAGAACCCAGCTCAACGCCTTCCAAGCTGGCAGCTTCAGCCAGAGGCAACTGCACTCTGGCGGCAACCACTCTATCGCCTCGTATTATAACCGCCATATCGTGAAGGGCGGTGCCGGGCTGGAAAATAGTTCTGAGTAATTCGGCCGTAACCCTGGCATCAATCCGAACGCCGGTCTCTATGAATTCGCCCAATGCCACCCACTTCTCGATAACAATAATAGCGCCTGTACGGGCGGCGGAAAGCTCAGTTACAGCGGTAATTATCTCTTCTGCGGTTCTTGCCAACTGCTGCGAGGAGCTTGCTAAAAATCTCGGCTGGCCTATTCGTATAAGCGCTCTTCGAATCTCCGGCTGAAAGGCAGCGACGGCAATTATCAAAACAGCAATCAAAAAACCCTTGTAAAGATACTCCAGCCGTTCGAAGCCAAAACGCTCGACGACCAGATTTAAGATGAGTACACCGGCAATGAGAATGAATATGACGCCCCTGAACAACCTCTCCCCGCGAGTGCCTTCGAGGAAGTCCACAGCCCAGTAAACCACCAGGCCGATAAGAAACAATTCAATACCAACAACCCACCAATCATATCCCGCCACCCGGCTGAAATAGTCGATGAGCGTCTCCACAAATCAAATCCCTTTGTTTGTAAGTTACAAATACATAAACCCTAAGGGCACAAGCCGTAAGCCCCCTTGTGCCCTTGTGTATTGCGTATCAGGGTATCCTTTTGTCGGTGAGCCTGCTCGGTTCATCAGCAAGCATCGCCTTGTCTATGTCTTCGACCAACTCCTGCTGGTTAATGCGAACATTGCGCAGATGCCTTCTATGTCCCTCAGCCACGGTTTCGCCCGGCTGCCGGCAGCCACTGAGCCATAAAACCAAGGCACACAAGACAGTACCTAACATCACTTTACAGATAAAAACAGAAGTATTTTTCATTGCTTTTCACCTCTTATGAAACCCAACAAGCCAACCATGATTCCCGGCCAGTATCGTCGTCGTATCGGTCAGCCGGCACCTCTGCCGTTTGAACCATACTCTTAAGCTCAAAATCCGATTATATCAGTTCCCAGCCAGACTGTCAATGCAAAAAAGCTCAAACTTAGGGGTTTTGGCGTAAGCTTCTCCGCAGTAAATCCTTGTGAAGCCAGAAACATGTATTTATTGCTTCAGTCAGCCCAGTCAACAAACGGTATGAAAGAAAGTCAGGTTTATCCGGTAA